>JBQGEO010000305.1:0-6675 GCA_052039655.1 Pararcticibacter sp. | reverse complement strand
CCCGGCGTGTTTTGAAGCGGATACCTACTCCGGTATCATCAAAGACGCAGTCGTGAACATACAAATTGCGGATCATCCCTGCCGTTTCGCTCCCGCAGGTGATGCCGCCATGTCCTTCCTGCGCAAGACAATAGCGGACTACCACATTTTCAGTTGGTTTATTGACTCTGATCCCGTCTTCGCCGCGGCCTGCCTTAATCGTGAAGCAATCGTCGCCTGAGCTTAATGTGCAATATTCGATCAGGACATTTCGGGATGATTCGATGTCAATGCCATCCCCCCGCGGGATTCCAACGGAATGAACCGTTACTCCCCGGATAATGACTCCATCGCAATATACAGGTACGATATTCCAGAATGCAGTTCTTTCGAGGGATACTCCTTCTATATAGACATTTTTACAATTGATAGGGGAGATGAACATCGGAAGAAAAACGGGTCCTCCATTGTGGCCCTCATACACCCGCTGGGACACCGGTGTGTTTGCATTAATGACATTTTCTACCACATCCGATTTCATCACCTGCTTTCGTACCGACCCATCCGGCGGCCCTATGAGTTTACCTTTACCTGTAATGGCTATGTTTTCCTGGCCGTTTGCATAGATCAGCGCTCCAAGTGACATAACCTCAACTCCTTCATTTCTTGTAAATACTGCCGGACGATAGTCTTCCACCTCTCCGCTGAAATGAAGTTCAGCGCCTTCACTTATACGGAAATTAACATTGTTTTTCAGGCTGATCCTTCCTGTTTTCCAGACTCCCGGAGGTACAATTACCGTTCCTCCTCCACGGCTGCTTACTTCATCTATCGTTTCCTGAATCGCTTTTGTATTCATCATTCCTTCCTGTGCCCCCTTTTCTTTTATCGACATAGAAAGAGAAGGAAATACCGGCTTTTTAAAAACTGGCATTTTAAACGATGCCTTAACCGGAGCAATGGTTTCCGGAAGATTACTGGCTCCAACCTGTTCTTTTTTAAGGAGCGAGTCGGTGACCGATGCAGAGGAGATTAAAGGAAAACAAAAGATGGTGACAAAGGCTAATATTATCCCCTGCTTAATGGCATGAAATGCCAGGGAGGGTGATGATGCTTGGATCAAACTTCTCATTATTTATCTGAATTGTGTGTGTTGCTGACGTGAAACAGTTGTGCATACTTGCACGTATGGGTCAAAGAAAACTTATTTTTTTGAAAATTGAAACAGGAATATGTGCTTCATGACAGGAATCACTAAATAAGAGGATCCTTATGACAAGAGATCAGCAGACAGGATATTTTCGAAATTCAGTTATAGAATGCTGAATTTGCAGACAGGAAGTAAAAAAGTGAGAGCGGTAATTATTTAACGTTAAATTACGAAGATTTTTTTATTTTCCAAGAAGAAAATAAGAAATGTGTAATTTTTCTGCGGAAGATACTGATTGGGGCAGGGCCAGAGCTTATTTCAGGAAGTATTTTTTTTGTTCGTAGTCCTGTATGAGTTCCTGGATCGACTTTTTGCTGAATTCAATCAATAATTGTGTGCGGATAGGTTTGATTTGCTCATGCATCGGACAAGGTTTCGTGTCGGAGCAATTTTTTAACCCCATTACACAGGAACTGAATAATTCATTCCCATCAATTGCTCTGACAATATCGATAAGGTGCAAGGTTGCCGGATCTAAAATAAAAAATCCTCCGTTCGGACCTTTTGCAGAGGAGATCACTTTTTTTCGTGACAAGGTCTGGAGGATCTTGCCGGTAAAATGCATCGGGGAACCTATTGCCTCCGCAATTTCAGGAATTCCTGCCCTTTCACCTTCATGGCTTTTATGCCCGATGTATACGGCAGCACGTATCGCGTATTCACATGATTTTGAAAGTATCATCGTATTCAATTGCAAACGTAGTATTTTTTATTTTAAATAGCATTGAAGGTTTAAATCATTCCTGGTATTGTTTTAGATCTTAATGCATTTCTGAAATAAAGACAGCTCAGTAGCAGGAACAAAACTGAAATTGCCAGAAGGATAACCTGATACGAAGGAATTGATACGGAAATGAGAGAAAGAGCCGGCTGTAAAAACAGCAGCGTAACATACAGTATCACGACGGAAGCAAATAAGCGATTCAGCCCTGGGATGTCCGGCCCGGAAATCATGCCGGAGAAAGTGAAAGAGTCCAGTATCGCAGAGGTGATAGCCCCCAGCATAAGCAGGTGAATATAGCCTATGATCAGGTTCCTTTGCGAAAATACCCAGTTGCCTACAGCAGGGAAGCACACAAGAACCTGAAAGATACATTTTATGGTGACTGCAACCAGGGCTATCTTAATAAAGGCAGAGAGCTGAGGCTTGTTGTTTCTTATGGAGATCAATATTCTAAACCATCCAAAAACATTCAATAGGGTAGCTGCCAGGGCGATCCCTCTTATGACGGCAGATTGTGAACTCCATAATGTAAAAATGAGGTATAGCGGTAAAGTGCTCCAGATAAAGATCTGCAACCAGTGCCTGGCTGATCTGTTGCCCGCTTCTATCTTGTACCGGTTGAGAATCAGAGCTAATGCTGCGAGCAGCATCCATCCGTTCATCTGCGTGTGGAGATAAAAATAGATGGCATCCTGGTAAAGGGCTGTCCCTTTCAATCCCATTTTCATGAGCGGCGCCAGTGCAAAGGGGCCGAGGCTGGAGAAACATAAAAAGAACAGAGAGGCTTTAAGTAGTTTTAGGCTGTCACCGTTGAATCCGGCATGGAGCTGTTTGTCCCGCAGAACGAGCCATGTAAAATAAAAATTGGTAAAGATGAAGAGGGTGGAAAAGGAGATAGAGATTAGTTTGTACCCCTGAACAGAAAAACTTATCAACATTCCAAAGGCGCTGACAAGCGTCAGCATAAACATCTTTTTGAATCTCCTGCTTTCGCTGGCGCCGTGAATCCGGGAGCTGATCAGCACACTAAGGGCCAGGAAGATCCAGCCGGAAAAGGCAAAATGAGAATGCGCATGCAGGAAGAAAGTATAGTTAACACCTGGCACCGGCCAGACAAACATCAACCTCAGGATTACTCCAAACAAAGATACCAGTAAAAATCCGCCTGTAGTCCAGATACTATATGCCCTTTTATCATTCACCACTATTGTCCTCTAAGCTGTTTTAATCCTTCTTCCGTAATGTTGTCATAGCCCCACTGTGGTTCCCATGTGAGATTAACTTCTACAGAAAACTCTTCGAAATTATGTTTCACTCCGTTTTTTACCGACTGCAGGATGGCTTCGCCCATGGGACAATGCTTTGAAGAAAGTGTCATCGTTATAATGATTTCCTTTTCGGGTTCTTTCACCTCTACATTGTATACAAGCCCCAGGTCAATAATATTGACGTTCAATTCCGGATCAGGAATTGTCCGGAGAGTTTCCATGACATTCATCCTGGTGAATGTGCTGCTGTCGGTAATGTTGAAGCTGTTCATGTTCATGTTGTTGTTTGTGAACGGTGGAAAAAGACGATGACCAGATTGATGATATACACCGCTGCCGTTATAATCAGGAAGCCGGCACCCGCAAATAAAAGCGCTTCCGATCTGACGGCGAAGCCGGTGAAGAATGAAATGCAAAACAGGATAAACGCTGCTGTCTGGCATTTCAATAGGTTCTTTTTATACAGATCAGCGGGTAGTGGCGTTTTTTGTTTGCCCGCAAGCTGTTCATATTTTCTGGTCCATACGATAAACGGAAATGTTTTAAATGCCTGACCAAGGACGAGTGCGCTTATCCATCCCATGAACAAAAGGGAGCCATACAGCGTGGTAAAATGAACGGCAGAAGGATCTCCCTTTAAATGACGGTGAATGATAAGAGGAAGAAGTGCCACTGCCAATGCCATCAGCACGAAAGAGAGTATGGTATTGCTGAGGGGCAGTTCGACCTGCTTTTTGATCCTGGACCGGAAGCAGGAAACTACATATATTAAGAACAGGATAATGCCCGTGAGCATGATTAAAAAGATCAGGCATGTTTTATGGTTTATCCCAAAAATGTAAGTATCCATAACAAAAAGGACAAGCGACAGGTTGATCAGATAATAACTTCGGCTGAGCAATTTAGTGTTCTGAACGCGGGAGACTATAAACATGGGGATCAGGCGTGAACTGACCCCTATAATTAAAAGAAGGAACCAGCCGCCTATACCCATGTGGGCATGAAGCCTGAGGAAATGAAGATGATCTTTTGACAGGAAAGGATGACTGAAGTTGAAAACCAGCAGAACGCCCAGCAGCACTGTCAGTATCAGCCATACGCAGGATGTTATAATGAATTTCTGTTGTATGCTTGCTTTCTTCGGGTTGGCTTTTGCTGTGAGAAATACCGTTATGCAAAACAGGATAACCGATAGTAATATCAGGATACCTCCAGTCTGCATCAGGCTCCCGGGATTAAAATTCCAGAAGGAAAATACCACTAGTGGCAGGCCGCTGATGAAGAGGATGAGGCTGATCCACGGAAGCCGGTAAGTGCTGAGTTCTGTTTCGAAGACAACGGGAATCAGCTGATAAGCTGCTCCGAATATGATGAGTGTTCCCCATCCCAAAGCTGCCATATGGGTTATCGCCAGTAGTTTCGGATGAAAATAATGACCCTGCAGATCCCGTACAGAAAAAAGAAGCATAACTGCCATAGCCAGGAAAAAAGCCGCTGACAGCAGATAGTGGCTAACTACCAATCCATATGATTTTTCGGCAGACCGGATCATATCTCATCTCCTGTATATCAGAAGGGAGACCTTCGTTTCTTCCTCCTGCTGTATCAGATAATTAAAACCTTTGTCGTGCAGATGTGGCAGCAGGTAAACAGGCACCTTTTTATGATGGACAAATAACGCGTGTCCGTTCTCTAACGTCTCCAGATTTTCCAGGATCGTCATCATCGGCCCGGGCATTTCGTACATGGTTACATCAATTACCCTCAGCCTTCCTTCGTATTGCCGGAGCAGATCATTGAAGGCGGGAAGAGATGTATCGGGCGGCTCTGCAGAAGGTGTGGTCTCTGGAGTGTAAGAGGGCCGGGGATTCTCATTTTTAAAGAAATATGTGTGAACCTCACCAGGGGCCGGCTTTTCAGTATGGGCTCCGAATCCTTTATTGCCGAGGAGGTTGATCAGTGGTAAGGGCTCAAATGTATTTATGATCCTCAGTACTTCACCCTCTGCAAGTTCGTTTATCTTCAGCATGATCAGTTTTAGCGGGTCCTTGCCGCCATCCAGAATTGGCCTGACATCAAGATCCACTATCTGCCCGGGTGCAGGAAGTACGAATGCCCCGGCATCCTGTTTCCCGTTTTCCCGGCCATTATCCAGTAGTTGAAAACCTATTGCGTTCATAGCTTTAAAAAAGTCGGAAATACTGCAGTTTGCTATCCTGCAGGCATCGGCAACCGACACCCGCCTGGCAAGCAGTTTCCGGAGAAAGGGGTTCCTGAGTTTACTGAAGTTCTTGTTCAGTTTCACGAGTGCGTCGATCACCGCTTCCTGATTTACTTCAAGAAGTTGTTTGATAGTAGTGTCTCTGCCGATAATCAAATTCTCAGGCTTCATATCACTCAGGTCCCCCGGGAGATTATTTAAGTTGTTTTTCCAGTTCTATCGCTTTCGGAAAGAGAATGTTATTTTCCATATGTACGTGCTGGTGCAGGTCATCTTCGAACTCTTCCAGTTTTTTGAATAGTATCCGGTAAGAGGTACAGGCATCCGCAGGGACATCATAGTTATTAGTCAGTTCACGGATCTCGCTGAGATCTTCTCCGGCTCCCTCGTGCTCCTGTTCCATCACACTGATAGGATTGGCCACCTGTCCGAATTGCGCCTGGGGAAGAGGCATGCCGGTCTTTTTCGCCAGCACCATTTCCTTAATATAAGGGAAGAGAATACTTTCTTCTTTCATCAGGTGCATGCTCAGGTCTGCGGCTATTCCGGCAAATACCTCTGCTACTTTCACTAATTCAGGATGATGGCCGCCATGCACTCTCGCTACTTTCTGAGAAATTTCACTCAGGAAAGGAATACTTTCTCTCACATAATTGTGGTGCGTGTTTATAATGTAGTCGCACATGAAGTCAAGCTCCCAGTTTTGATAGTTGTCTCCTGTTCTCTGGCTTTGCTGATCTACATTTTTAAGCTCATCTTCCACCCGGTGGATGTCGATTCCTTTCTTGTTGCATACTTCGGAGAGTGTTTTTTTTCCTCCGCAGCAGAAATCGATTCCGAATTTCTTAAATACCTGCGCTTTTCTGTAATCTTTTGCTACCAGTTCGCCGATTGTCGTTTCCTTCTCTCCTTCAGCCAGTTTTCCTATTCTCACCTTCCACCATTCCGGTCCGTTTTCAACGTATTCCCATACAAATGTTTGTCCTCTTTCAGCGAGCAGCTGGTAGTAAAGAGGTTTTGGGTCATGGTCATTATGAATAATAAAGTCTTCCCCCGGATTAAGAGAGTCGAATTTTTCAAAAATCGTCGGGTGTTTCAGGCGGGGTTCCAGGATCGTCACGTCTAATATACTTGTACTCATCGCTTATATGTTTAATAGAAGACAAAAATATCTTTTATTTTAGTTGAAAAAAGTTTAATCGTTCGTTTTGTGTCGGAGGAATGTAATAAAATACAGCTATGTCCTTTATTGTGAGGGGAGAAGGCTGAAAAA
>JBQGEO010000304.1:0-4134 GCA_052039655.1 Pararcticibacter sp. | reverse complement strand
GCAAGACGTATATCCTCAAGCTTAGGATTTGCAAGAAGGGCCTTACACACCTCCACACATTCCACTTCATCGTCCCAAAAAACAGCTTCTGTTCCTTCGTCATATAATTCCAGATGCTCTGATGTTCTCTTGGCACAAAACAGCCCCCCTGCATAGGGGATCTCCAACGACCTGGTAGTATGCAGATCCCGATTTCCGGCAGACAGCAGCCCCAGACAGATCTTTGCCCCCTGAATTGCTGCAATATATTCTCGTCCCGACAATGCATAACCCCGCCAATGGTCCTTCAGTATTCTGAAGTACTTACTTTTCTGCCAGGAATTACCCCATATATTTACAGGGATATTATTTTCAATCAGATGTAACAAGAATTTATCCCTGTGCTCATGCCTCATCCATGTGCCAATAAAAGCAACTTCGGATCTGAATTCAGAAGGAATCTCAGAATAAGTATCAAATGGACGATGCGCTTCTTCATCATAGCTCCTTA
The DNA here is from genome assembly GCA_052039655.1 of Pararcticibacter sp. Classification (GTDB taxonomy): domain Bacteria; phylum Bacteroidota; class Bacteroidia; order Sphingobacteriales; family Sphingobacteriaceae; genus Arcticibacter. The sequence goes on along the minus strand of JBQGEO010000304.1, from coordinate 3,644 downwards.
AAACTTTCAAAACCCTCTTTGCTCCCAACTTCCGACACTCTTGTTCAGTCTCTCTTCTTGCCACTACTACTAAATCGTAGAGAGACAACGCATTGAGTAAAGAGTCGAAACGCCTGCCATCTCTGTCTCCCGTAGGGTCATCGATATTATACAGGACAACAGGACAACCGAAAGTTCTTAAATATTGAAGGCACTCCTTTCCCAGATGTTCCCCGCTGTCTACCCAAATCAAGTCGAATCTTTCCTTAAAAGGCAAAACATTCTTAAGCCATTTAAGCATTACCCCCTGAACTAAACGAAATCCGGTATGAAAATGAATAGAATCAACAAAAGGAAACCTAAACTGTGATACTAAAGGTTCCGAAGGGTTTATCACCTGGACCCGGTTTCCCAGTCTTCGAAGAGCACATGCGCGATGCATAGATGTTGAGCCGGGTTGGTCCGATCCAATATACAAGATGTTAAACATAATACCTGGGTTAAAAACTTTTGATTGAAACCTTATTAGCGCGATAATGCGTTCCGGACCTTTGTTCCCGGGATCTTTGTTTTTTAAATACAGAAAGTATGAAATCAACAGCGTGAAAAATTATGAAATACAGAACGGCCATCTGAATCCATCCCCGGATAATAAACGTCGCTATAGTGGAAACGCTCTCTGCCAGCATAAACATGAAAATAGAGGTGGCAGAAAGCAAGCCGCACATACTGAACCGGATTCCTATCCGCGGAAAGGGACCAGAAAAGCGCTTTATCATGACAAGCTTGTCAAAAAGAAAAAACACTGGGAGCATTAACACACCCAAAATCATCAGGTACCAGAGCCCGAATGCCGCCATCCCGGTACCGGCGAAATGACCGGTGCGGTATCCGCCAAAGATATCCTTAGCCGCTCCCCTTCCGGATACATAGTAGAGATAGTCTCCAAAAGACATCGTAAACAAATTCTCTTTATTTATTCCAGGGTTAACGATATTAAGAATTGGAGAAGGTAGTATTCCCCATACATAATCGACAGAAAACTCAAACATCTGAGGATTATTCTCTCCTATTTCTGATGCGAGTTTAAGACACGCATCATTGAACTTTATATTGGAAAACCTTGCGGTAAAAACGTTATCAAGATATCTCTCATCCCATGCCGACTCCTGGAGCTTATCATCCAGCCGTCTTTGTTTTATCGCGGATTTATCCTTGTATGCTTCCAGGGTTAACGAAATGAGTTCAGCCTTTGAAATGTCGTTTCGCTTATCTCTTACCAGGACCATAGCGGTACCCAAATCTGAAAAAGGACCTGTTATCGCCCATAAACCCAAAAAACCAAACACTAATACTTTCATCGAAACCTTAGGCGTCTTAAAAGCACCCAACAGAAGGCCTAAGCCATAAGAAAAGCCCACAGATGCAAATCCCATAATGAAGACAGACCTGCTGTTTCTGCCCATACTAACAATGAACAGTAGAAGGGTAAAGAATCCCAACAAAACATAAAAGTTTTTAGTTGCCTCAAACCTGCCACCGTATAATCTGGCAAACGGGATAAAGAAGGGAGCATATCCAAAAGGGATAAATCCCTGTATTATTTTATCGGCGGGATTCCCCGTTATCTCTTTTCCTGCTGCAGATATAAAGAAAATGTAGAAAGCCGCCGCCATTCCTATAAACCCCATTATCCACAAGTGAAAAGCAGAGGGCGGAATAAAAAAACCACCTTTTTCCAGCAGGGAGTGTGGTCGGTTCTGAAACCGCTTCACGGAAATCCGGTATACCACATGACTAAACATTAATACCAGAAGAGACGCTGTCGAGTGAAAGAAAACCTCCTGTGGCAACAGGAGATTAAAAACAACCGGCTTAAATTCGAGGGTAGTAAAAATCAATGGAAAATAAAACTGAGTGGCAACAAACCCGAGTATAATAAATGAAGACAAGGGATAATTTACTAATATTGACTTTTGCATCAGAAATTTAGTAGTTAAGCCCCAGGCAAAAAGGATACAGCCAATAGCTTCCAGATTAAATTCATTTTCAAAGTATAAAGCCTGAAACAAAGAACATACTCCGAGAACTATCCATGACCAGTATATGATCTTAGGAAGGAAAGCGACCGCCTTTAACCTTCTTTTTCCCTGTTGGCGGGCACCTCTATCGTCCGTCCTGCCCCCCGAGCTTATATTTACTTCAGTTATAGCTTCCATATTGATATTACGCCAATAAATATTTGACATAAGGAATTTTTTGAAGAACGTTGATCGCATGGCTGGTTGCGAGTTTAGGCAAGGACTTCCAGTAGCGACGTAAATTCCAGCACAGTAAGATAAGACCGATGGCTATTACAGCTAATTCATGTGAAGAAAACAAAATCATGGCGCACATTGCTCCTGCCGATATCCATACCGACATAGTTGCAATGGTAAAAGTTTTCTGAGGCCAGCGAAGTCCATTGGAATGAAGCCACTTTCTTGCAACAGAAAGATAAGCAATAGCTGCAGTAATTTCAGCAACCAGCAGAGCAATACCAGCTCCTGAGATACCTAAAAACGGAACCAGAATAGCAATGCCTGCAAGCGTAATCATTACTGTTATACCGGCAATTACGGATTGTGGCTTCGTCAGATTATTCCCTCTTACAACAGAAATTGCTGGCTGAGATATCGCGTAAACGATAATTCCCAGAGAAAGAAGAGCAAAAAGCCACGGATCAAAAGGGATTTGATTCCGGGTCCACATAGCAAAAATCGGTCTCATAACGGCTTGCAGGATCACTAAAGCCGGCGCCAGAACGGAGACTGTGACTACCCATACAGTGCTAAAAGCGATTTCACTCCTCTCCTGATCCCTGGAGTGTAAGAATCTCATCAGATCAGGCATCAATGGGTTCGTAACTGTATGCAACCCCTGCATGGCTACATTTGCACCCGTCCGCATAGTAGAAAAAGCCGCCAGACCTGCGACACCACTTAAGGGCGTCAACAGAAGACGAGCGCCCTGCTGCCGCGAAATCTCGCACAGATTGGCCAGGGTAAGAAACAATGACTTCAAAAATGTTGTTCTTGCTAGTTTTGCAGATGGCAGGACGAAGGAAACTTGTTTCCTGCGCAAAAGGCGAATCATATCGAAATAGATAGGGATATTTGAAACCACCCTGATCACCCCCACAATGATTCCGGTTTTCAGAATGCCTGCTCCAAAGATGATCGCTAAAGCGGGCGAAAGATTTAATATCGCATTAGAATATACACCCCACCAGGCCATCCGTGGATAATAACCATAAACGGAAAGTGCTCTTGTTAAAAGGCCGCCTATACTTACGCAAATCAATGCCGATCCACTCAATATTCCCAGCGCAATTCCTGCTTCCCGCAAAAGCCCAGATGAGAGCAACTCGGAGGTTTCACTAAAGAGTATGGGTAAAGCATCCACCTGAATCAATACTATGACAACCAACACCTGAAGCGCTCCTAAAATACCTCCTACAACTATTCCGGAACTTAAATACTTACTGATGGAAAACGCATTCTGTTCGCCTATTTTCAACAACTCAAATCCTAAATATTCCTGATAACCGTAGTCAAGTGTTGTCAATATCGCAGCAATGGATTGTATGGCCAGCCAAACTCCGAACTTTTCCACACTCCAATAAG
>JBQGEO010000303.1:0-4103 GCA_052039655.1 Pararcticibacter sp. | reverse complement strand
CAGGTCTTCCTGGTACAACTGTGCCGCTTTCGCAGAATCTCTTTCTTCTTCCCATACCCGGCTCCTGCTCCAGGCTTTTTCGGCAAGGCTAAGCATACGGGGCAGCACCTGGTATTCCATCTGCTGGCTGGTTTTCACGGTCTCTGTCCATAACAAACCCTGCAGGCCCATCACGTTCTGCTTGCCGTAATCGGTAAGGCGCTCCGCCCCTTCAAGCACTTTTATGCTAAGCGGCCTCCCCTGGTTGTCGTTCCGCTGATTTTTCAGGTAATTGAATGGAATAAAGCTGAAGGGCTTATCCAGCTCCGTAAATCCGCCCCAGTAAAAGCTCTGCTCCTCAAAACTTTTATGGTAAGCCATATCCAAATAGAAATTAGTAACGAATGACAGCACCACCTTGTACCCTGCGTTAGCCAGTTTATAAGCCAGATCTTCATTGCCCGACAGGTTGTTCCATACATTCACCCGGAAATTCCTTGTATTAAAATCCGGGTTAGGGATCCATTTCACAGCTCCGTCCACTTTGGTTTTGCGCATGGCCACTTCTTCCCAGCCCGACAGGTACAGGCCCCGCTTCTTAAGCAGGGCATCGGCTTTATCGAAATAGTAATACCACAGGTCGTCTGTCGACTGGATACCGGGGTTCGCCAGTTTCAGTTTTGCATAAGATGGTGATTTCTCCCATACACCGGCAGGCACTTCATCCCCTCCCAGATGAATGGTCGTTAATTCAGCTCCGGCCTCTTTATATATACTGATAAGCTCGTCGGCCACTACCTCCAGGAAGTTATATACCGAAGGTTTCGATACATCCATCACATTATCGTTCCATTTCTGAACCGAACGGTAAACCGATGAATCATTAAAATCGTGCAATAAAAACCGCTCTGCTTCTTCCTTTTTTCCCTCTTTCATCAGTCGGAAATACCGGTTGTCCATCGCCCTGATCGCGGCGCGCGCATGTCCCGGCGTTTCCACTTCGGGCAGCACCGATATATGCCTTCGCTTTGCATAGCGCAGGATCTCGATAAAGTCGGCCCTGCTGTAATACCCGCTGCCCGGCAGCCGGTCAGCATAAGGCCCTGAACCATAAGATGGCGGAAGATGCATACCTTCTTCATTTTCAAAAAGATGCCCCCTTCTGCCTCCAACATTCGTTAACTCCGGCAATGCGGATATCTCGATCCGCCATCCTTCATCATCATTTAAATGCAGGTGCAGGGTATTCAGCTTATACAAAGCCATCACGTCGATCAGCTTCAGCACCTGTTGCTTAGAATGAAAATTCCGGGCAACATCCAGCATCACCGCCCGGTAAGCAAAACGGGGATGATCCTTTACGTCTGCGCATGGCAGTGAAAGCTTCTTATTATGCGCGGAAGCATAAGCGGGCGGGTCAATGAGGCTAAGCAAAGACTGCACAGCGTAGAACGCCCCTGCAGCGGTGCCGGCGCCTATTCTTACGCCCCCGCGCGTGATGCTAAGCGAATAAGCTTCGCCCTTCAGCGTATCTTTCTGCAGGCTGATGGTATTTTTAACGCTGCTTTTGTTCTTCGAAAGCTTTACCGGTTTGCCCAGTAGGGCAAGAAGCCTGTCTGCGAAAAACCCGGCTTCCTGCTCAAACGTTTCGTCGTATTGTATCACAGTATTGGCGGTAAGAATGAAAGAACCGGCATTCTCAGTATACTGCGCGGGCGTGGGGAATATTTTACTGAGCTTTGTCTCCGGTATGTCTTGGAGAAAAGCATTCTGGGTATAGATCTTCGCCGGACTGATCTCCTCATCTCCTTCGAAGCGCTGCAGTTTCACGGGGTCCGGTGCGGGCAGTACCTTAAATTGTTTCACTACCCGGATCTGCTTCCCGGCGTCGGACACAAGATAAAAGCCCTGTGGTGTATCGGATGCAATCACCAGCGATCCGTTTACCAGGAGTTCGATGTGTGCCGTTTGTCCGGGCTTAAGCCCTGCGAAGGTTTTAGCGGGATACAGGTAAAACAAGTCTCCGTTTACATGTTTCACCAGCAGTTCTTTTTCCTGTTCCTGCGATCTGAGCACACGAACCATATTGAAATACAATTTCCAGCCTTTAGATGGCAATGCCTTGTCGCCGGTATTGGTTATTTCCAGCACCCCGAGCGCCTCCGGCCCGCCCTTGTAGCGGTTCTGCAGGGGCTGCCAGCTAAGGCTGATCTCAGACAGCGATCCGGCGGGAACCTGGCCGAAACCACTTGCTGTGTGCAGGAACAAGCCTGTAAGTAGTATGCTAAAGAATTTCATGTATAAATAGATTATTTCTCCCCTGAAAGCTTTTCTTTTAAAATCCTGATCTTGCTGTTTCTCAGTTCATTCTCTGTTTTCAGCTCTGAAGGATACAATAGCGCTTTGTTTAGCTTACTAAAGCGGCGGTCAAGCTTTTTGGTATTGATGTCGTTTAACTGTTTCAGGATACGGGGTGCATCTTCTGCGCGGAAAGCCTCCGCATTTACCTGCTCCTCAGCCAGCATATAGCGGAGGTATTGACAGCGGATATCTGCCATCAGCCGGTAATGCAAAAATTCTTTCTTTCCCTTTGCGGGTTTGATCTTATTTAGAACAGATGAAGCCTCCTCTGCACTGTCCAGCAGTTGCTTCACTGACAGCGGGGCACCAATAACCTTTCCCTGGTTTATCTCATAAGGCGCAGAGCTGAGAGCCTTCCGGAATTCGGAAGCTTCCTTTTCACTAAGTCCATAGTGCGTAAGAGCATAACTCCTGATAAAATCCCCTGTATTGAAATCGCTGCCGTTCACCGCTTTGAAATAAGCATCGATCAGCATATTGAACCCGCTGATCGGGTATACCCGCCGGATGGCGTACAGATCGATCATATCCGTTGACGATTCAAAGACAGGAGAATAGATCCCCGAAGTCGACCAGGAAGTCATCACCATGCCTTTATAGCCGAGCTGCCTGGCCTGCGGAATGAACGTCCCGATATTATTGAAATGTTTATCCCATTGAGTAAGGAAATAATTATCGGGCTGACTTCTTATTGAGGGTGCGCCCCATATTTCGAAGCCGCTCTCCATCAGCTTCCTGTGATCGCCAAAGCGGTCGAGCGCCCAGCCGTAATTCCAGTCGACGAAAATAGTCTCTTTGGGCAGCGACTTCAAAGCCTCCGGGTACTTCAGCGCAATATCGGCCCAGACGACAGGGCGCTTGCCCAGGCTCACCACGATATCGCACATCAATTTTAAATAATCGCCGTAAAGCCGGCCCTTTCCTACTTCGGCCACCTTCTTTTTAGATTCCTCCGAATGTCCCAGCAGGTACGTTTCGTCGCCCCCGATATGCAGATAGTCAGACTTGTGCATCGCGGCCATATCTTTAAAAAGATCGGTAAAGAGCGCCCTGCACAGCTCTTCCTTCAGGGGATTTACCTGTGAATAATCTTTCTGATCCTCGCGCAGCTCTTTGTAGCGCGGGTGCTTCAGGATATACTCGACATGCCCGAAACTTTGCTGTAAGGGAATGACATCGATATGTAAGCTCTCACAATAATCAATAAAATCGCGAACCTCCTCCCGGCTATACGCATAGCGACCGGATATAATACGGTGCTTTTCGTATGGATACGAAGCCTCCCATTCCATCACCAGGGTGTTTATGCCGTTCTTACTCAGCTTCAGCGCTAAATCTTTCAGCGCCTGCATTTTCATCACCTGGATCCGGAGATCCAGGTGAAAACCCTTCACGCGGAATGAGTCTCCGGCTATATTGCCGGCAGGCTGCCAGTGCACGAACGATATAATCGCCAGGAGTGCCGTTGCCAGCAGCGCAACCTTTTTTGAATAATGTTTTTTTGCCTTTATCACTGATTTAGTCATTAATGATCCTTTTAGTTCACCTGATTCTTTTCCCTGATACTTTGCGTGTTCTGTCAATCAGGTCGAGCAAGGAGTCTTCGTTGAAACTATCATGGAGCAATTGCCAGATCATCACCCCTCCGCCCTCTTTCACTGCAAGCTCTGTCTGTTGCCGGATCGTGTTGATCCCGTGGTAAGATAGCGTGCCGCCATTCTCCGGCAGTCCAATTTCATCAAAATCTTTCCTTTCGGGATATT
>JBQGEO010000302.1:0-2559 GCA_052039655.1 Pararcticibacter sp. | reverse complement strand
CCGCCCCAAGTTTATCGACCTGCTGCAGAACCGTATAAACGGCGAACACAGTTTCGGAGATTTCCGGTTTGACTGGAATGTAGCCCGCAATAAATTAACCAACACAGAACAAGACGCCGTGGAAGCCTGGTTAAGGCCTGTATCCCCGGGAAGTTCGCAGTATGTTATTACGCCAAGCTCACCTACCAACCCGGGGGGCGGAACATTCAACCGGGCACAATACAAATACATTGAGACCAACAAAATTGCAGAGGGAGCCCTGAGCTACCAGTTCGAGGTGCTGCAGCAAAAGCAGATCATCAAATCAGGCTACCAGTACCTGCAGCGCGAAGGAATTTACGACTGGACCATATTGCCTATTTCGACACTGGGAGGCGTTTATGCCGATGTGCCCGTGCAGGAATGGGGACAATTCCTGGATTTTAAGTACCCGCTCACCGACCTCTTTTACTACCCGGCCGGTTTTTCAGAGAACGGCTATCGGGGCAAGAACATCAACCAGGCCGTCTACGGCATGCTCGACAACCGCTTCAGCAGCTGGTTGCGCCTGGTTTGGGGCCTGCGAGCAGAATACTATAAATACGATAGGATCAGGAACGGCGCCAACGACCGGATTACCAATGATTTGATCGAAAGAAGTGAAAAAGAAGTGTTTGTCGACCCTGAAACCGGTAAAATCGTTACAGCATTTGCCGATGCTGAAAATGAAGAGAAAACATGGCGTTACCTCCCCTCTGCCAGCTTAACGGTTACACCACTAAAAGACGTGAATATCCGTGCTGCCTACGCACAATCAGTCGTAAGGCCTGCTCTGATTGAAAATTCACGCATGATGCGTTTCGATCCTGTTGTGGGAGGCTATCGCCGCAACGAAGGGGTATTGTCAACCCGGATAGACCATTACGACCTTCGCCTGGAATGGTATCCCGGGGCCGGTGAAGTCCTGTCTGCCGGTTACTTCCACAAATATTTCGATAAACCCGCTGAGATTTACCGAACACAGACAGATCCTACCGGACGCGTATACCTGCTGACCCAAAACTCCGAATGGGCAAAGGTTGACGGCTGGGAGTTTGATATCCGCAAAAGCCTTGGCTTCATCAACCCGAACTGGCGTTTTATGGATGATATTTTTGTAAGCGGGAATCTTACCCTCCAGACTTCCGAAGTACAGGCCAGCACCTTCACCAGTAAAGGCATGAACTCCGACAAATATGGCAAGACCTATTCTTACCGTACCAAAGTGCAGCAGAAAGAAAAAAGACCCTTATACGGGCAGGTACCCAAAGTATATAACATAGGGCTGCAATACAATGGTAACCGACTTGGAAGTAATATAGCGTTCAACCACATGGGCTATAAAACCTTCGTTACCGGGCTATCTCCTGAAATCGTCGAATACGAGCGTCCGCGCAACCAGCTTGATGCACAGCTTAGCTATCGCTTCCTGAAAGACAGAAAACTGCAGGCCAGGCTTAACATCAGTAATATTCTCAACGATCCTTACCGCTTTTACATAAACAGCATCGATACCTACGAGCTCCAGGATCAGTGGAAAGGTATGGGCATTAACCAAATCAACGAGGCCGGAGCATTCGACTGGGGAGATATTTACAAATGGAAGGAAGGCTTTTCACGGGATTATGAAGAAGGTCATTATGAAACATCAGCCGATGGAAAGACCAGGACCCGCGTAGGCGACAAGGACACTTTCATGCGGCGAACCGGCACATCGTTCAGCTTATCAGTAAGCTATAATTTTTAAACTCTTTGCATAAAAAATGAAAACAGCAATAGTATTTTTTTCACTCATAACCAGTCTGCTTGCACTATCTTCCTGCAAAAAGGACGGTGAAATTCAGGATACCCGGAATGTATTGGCTGTATCCTTCAGCATTCTGAACGTTGGCAGTACCCCCCTTGAAGCAGTGATCGACACCTTCCGGGTAGAAATCCCCACCGGGCGCTTCGACATTACCAGGGCTTTTCCGCTCCAAAACACGCAACATAGTATGAGGCTCAGTATTACAGAAAAAGAGACAGGTAAACCGGTCATGGAGAAAGAACTGAAAAAGGAAGACGGCCGTGCCGATATCAGCTTCTTTTACATGAACGGGGAAATAGGAAAAGTTCCCGAAGTGCCGCCCGTTGAAGAAGGCAAGATCAAGATCATCTATATGTTCAGACCGGTGAAAACCAATTATTCCGAGCCTGTAGACATCGCATTGGGAAAATACTACCTCACACCGAAAGTATTTGAAGAGATCACCCGGATTAAGAATGTGAAGGCGAATGAGTTTACAGAACCCGTAACCATTTCCACTTTTCCTATAACCGGACAACAGTACAACGGTCAGCCCTCAGCCGTCTCGTTCCAGGTGTATATCTTCAAAGCAGGCACCAACGAGCTTTATACTCAGGGAACGGGATATACCTGGAGCCCCACGGGCTCCACCGCACCGAAGCCCTCATCCCTTACGGCTTCATCCAAATTGTACATATTCAGCGAGGCGCCAGGTATCAATATGGCGTTTATTAAAAACTTTGAAATATAACAGA
>JBQGEO010000301.1:0-7588 GCA_052039655.1 Pararcticibacter sp. | reverse complement strand
ATCCGCGGAATAAATACCCTGAATAATAACGATCCGCTGGTCATCATCGATGGCATCCAGGGAGACATTCAAAACGTAAACATGACCGACATCGAGAACATCTCGGTTTTAAAAGATGCTTCCTCTACGGCCATTTATGGTTCGCGCGCTTCTAACGGTGTAATTCTCATAACCACAAAAAAAGGGACCAAGGGGAAGCCCAGGATCGCATACGACTATTCCTATGCCGTCCAGACTCCTACCTTCCTGCCCGATATCGTCGACTCATGGGTATATGCAGAACTAAGAAACGAAGCATTGGTAAACTCCGGGCGGCCGGCACAATTCAACGCAGAGCAGATCGCCGGCTTCAGGCAAAACGGCCCGAACTCGAACTGGATGAAGGACATCTACCAGTCGTCAGCCCCGCAGCAGTCTCATAACTTCTCTGTTGCCGGAGGAAATGATAAAACAACATACCTGGTTTCAGGTGCCTACCTGGATCAGGAAAGCCTGTTTGAAGGTCCCAACTACGGACTTCAGCGCAGCAATTTTCGCGTCAACATGGAAACAAACGTATCAGAACGCCTGAAATTTAGTATTCTGGCTGCCTACACGCGTAACGGACTGAAAGACCATGCTTACTGGACAGAGTGGCTGATCGAACAGGCAACGCGTATGCCTCCGGTCTATCCAATAAAAGACGAAAACGGCGAATATACCTATCCAAGCGGAAGTAACTCAAATGCCCTCGCCCGCCTGGAAACCGGTGGTACCCGCAAAAGCCAGAACGATGATCTGTCAGGGATTCTCAACGGGGAACTTAAGATCGTGGATGGACTTAAGTTACGTGCCATGATCGGTGCAAAACTTTACAACAACCGCCTGAATGAAAACCGCAAAGCGATACCCGGATCAGGCGACCAGGAAAACCGGATGACCAACAGTTCACAGCGCATTCAGGAGATCACAGCCAATACCATTCTCTCCTACGATAAAACGTTTGGCAATCACAACGTCAGCGCCATGGCCGGATACTCCTATGAAGGAAGTACCGATAATCGCTTCAGTACATTCAGAGTAACCAGCGGAACTCCTTATGATATTATGGGAGGAGAACAAACCTCAAATACAGGCAACCAGGAATGGCAGACAGAATGGTCAATCTATTCAGCACTTTTCCGCCTGAACTATAACTTCAGAGAACGGTATCTCTTTGAATTCAACCTGCGCGACGACGCCTCTTCCAAGTTCAGAAAAGGGAACCGTTCGGCATGGTTCCCTTCGGCATCAGCGGCATGGCGTATATCAGAAGAGCGATTCTATCCGGAACAGCTGAAGAACATTCTGACATCCGCTAAAATACGCAGTTCCATCGGGCTGGTAGGAAACAACCGCATCGGCGACTACCAGTATCAGGCAAATGTCAATGCCGGCCAGGGATATAACTTCGGAGGCAAAGTTGTTCCGGTCGCCACGTTCGATCCCTACAACGCAGACATAAAATGGGAAACCACGAGAATGTTCAATATAGGAGCCGATCTGGACTTCTTTAAAAACAACACCCTGTCTCTCTCGGCAGACTATTTCATGAACAATACATACGATATTCTCATCGGTCTCCCCCTTCCGGGACTATACGGATCTGCGGCTCCCATCCAAAATGGCGGGGAAGTACACACCCGGGGATGGGAACTATCTGCCAGGTATAACCTGAAAACCGGCGACGTAAGGCACTGGATATCGGCAAGTCTTTCCGACAGCAAAAACAAGGTGGCCGATCTCGGCGGCGCTTATTTTATAAACGGAACAGACGTCACCACTATTGTCAAAGAAGGATATCCAATCAACGCATACTATGCTTACAGATCAGACGGCTTCTTCCAGAATATGGATGAAGTGGCCAGAGGTCCGCATTTAGTAAGCATCACCCCGAAACCCGGCGATTTACGCTACCTGGACAAGAACGGCGATGGCGTGATCAGGGATGACGACGACCGTTTCGTATTGGGCAACAGGGATCCTCGTTTATTATACGGATTTAACTACCGGGCAGAATGGAAAGGACTCGACTTTTCCATGTTCTGGCAGGGAGTGGGACAACGCAATGTATGGCTGAGAGGCGAAGCCGTTGAAGCATTTCACAACAACAATGAGGGTCCGGTCTTTAATTTTCATATTGACCGCTGGACTCCCAATCATCCTGATGCTTCTTACCCCCGCTTAACGGCAGGATCCGAGTCCGCCAACAATGCAGTCAAATCAGATTTCTGGATTGAGAATGCCGCTTACCTGCGGCTCAAGAATGTGCAGCTTGGTTATACAATTCCCGCACGCTGGACAAATAAACTACCGGGTAGCCGGTTACGGATCTATGCCACTGTCCAGAACGCTCTCACGCTCACGAATATGAAAGGCGGATGGGATCCCGAGGCCTCCGATGGCAGCGGACGTATTTATCCTGTAAACAGGACCTACTCACTGGGATTAAACCTCAATTTTTAAAGAGACAGCCATGAAAAGAGTCAACCATTTATTAAAATATAATATTGCATTAGTAGCAGCACTTTTGCTGATAACATCCTGTCAGAAGCTCGACCTTGCTCCTCACGACCGGGATACCGATCTGAACTATTGGAAAAAACCGGAATCCGCTCTCTACAGTGTAAACAAGTGCTACCAGGGTATGAATAATGCAGATGAAGTCCTGTATGCCGATGCAATGACCGACAACGCCTATACAAAAGTGCCGAACACACACAATCAGGCTGTAGGTAACGGATCGTTCTCAACAGCCGATTCGTACATAGCTTCCGTATGGGATTACCGCTATGCCGGGATCCGCCAGTGCAACCTCCTGTTAAACAACATTCAGCAGGTGCCCGGCTTATCAGACGAACTCCGCAACCGTTATATCGGAGAAGCCACATTTATAAGGGTTTACCATTATTTTGAGCTCTATTCCAGGTTTGGCGACATCCCTTACTTCACAAACGTTCTTTCCATGAACGAATCGAAATCAATTGCCCGCATGCCTAAGGCAGAGGTCGTAGACAAGCTTTTGACTGACCTTTCAACGATTATCGATAATAATTATCTCCCGCCCTCTTATGACAGTCAGAACACCGGCCGGATAACCCGCTGGGCTGCAATGGGCCTTAAAGCACGCATCCTCATGTTCGAAGGCCGGTATGCGGAAGTAACTCCCATCACAAATGCCATCATGACAAACGGAGGCTTTTCCCTTTTCAACAGTTACGAGGGGTTATTCCAGGTGCAGAATGAAAACAATCCGGAAGTTTTACTGGATGTCCAGTATCTGGCGGTCGACCGCGAGCATAACATCCAGTACAACTTCCTGCCTCCTTCTTTAGGCGGGTATTCTCAATTATCGCCCTTACAGGAACTCGTGGATGATTACATTACCCTGGATGGATACCCGGTAAAGAACGCCCCTGCAGGAAGTTATAACCCAAACAATCCTTTCAACAACCGCGATCCGCGTCTGGCAGCCACCGTTATCTATAACGGCAACTCTTATAAAATGGCAGACGGAACTGATCATGTAGTCAATACCAGTAAGAATGCCTCACCCGACGGTTTCGGCTTCTCCTCCGATGCTTCTGCAACAGGTTATTACCTGAAAAAGTACTGGGACAATACCTATCGCGCAAACCTCATGTCCGGACTGAATATAATTTTAATGCGCTATGCGGACATCCTTCTGATGCACGCCGAAGCACTGGCAGAACAAGGAGGTTTAAATGCAACCGAATGGGATCGTACAATTCGCCTCATCAGGCAACGGGCAGGATTTTCAGACAGCCGTGCACTTAATTTCCCCGGCTCCGACAACCTGATCAGCATTGTACGGCGCGAACGCCGCTGCGAATTAGCAATGGAAGGCCTCCGCCACAAAGACATCATCCGCTGGAAAATTTCAGAAAACGTCATGAACGGCTGGGTACATGGCCTCTATACAGGAGATGCCGTAGGTACCGACAACGGCTACGTTAGGGTGGAGAACAGGAAATTCGATCCCGCCAAAGATTACTTATGGCCAATCCCCCAGAAAGACAGGGATCTCAACAGCAATCTTACACAGAATCCGAAATGGTAATCCTTTAATGGCAGATTATGAAAAAGCTACATGCATCAGTTATTGCGTTTATTTTACTGGCGTTCTTCGGTTGTAAGGATGAGTTCCAGTTGTCAGACGAATTTACAGAGCCAACCAGCTTGTCGTCACCCCAGAAAGTAACCCTCGACGTGTCGTCGTCGGCTACTATCCCCTTTTCATGGAGCGGCGGCGGGGCGGCTGACGGGTCCTATGTTTTATATGATGTTATTTTCGACAAAGAAGGAGGAGATTTTGCCAACCCGGTTGAAAAACTACCTGCCGACAAGGGCGCCTCTCCCAGGCTAACATTAACCCAGGACCAATTGAATGTCATCGCCCGTAAAGCCGGGATCAAGCCCGGCGAAACCGGGAAGCTGGCATGGACCGTACTCGCGTCCAGGGGAGGAGTTGTTAAAAAGGCAGGAGCTGTTAATTCAATTGAAGTTACCAGGGGAGAAGGAATTGACAATATGCCTGATCAATTATACCTCCTCGGTGAAGGCAGTGAAAATAACGGAGCAGCGGGTTTGCCTTTCCGGAAAGAATCAGACGGCGTGTATGTGATTTATACGAAGGTTTCCGGTACCGGCAACCTCGAATTGAAGGGATCCGTGAAGGAAAATGAATTCCACTACTTCATCGACGGAGCAAAGTTGAAGGAAGGTACTGGCGGTATCAGGATAAGCCCCAATACCAACCCGTACAGGATCACTGTAAACTTCAACACATTATCCGTCAAAACAGAAGTAATTTCCGGCGTTAAGTGCATCTGGGGCGCCACGTACAATCCTATCGGCAACCTGGCATATATTGGAAACGGCAAATTTGAAGCAAAGAATTGCACCATCAAGTTCATTGCTCCCGACCGCCCGGATACAAATCCTCCCGGATGGTTGAGCTGGGTCGAAGAACGGTATTATTTCATAGCGAATATCGACGGAAACGATAAGTGCTGGGGACGCATGGATGGCGTAAGCCCCGAGAGACCAACGGGGAATGAGCCCCTTTCTTTTTACGGGATGGGGTAATTTTCGTGGACCATGGGGCACCACCTCGGTATTATGTGGGGTACCCTGCACCTTAAAAACGCGACCATAACAATCGACACTAATAAAGATAACCTGATGGTTCACCAGTTTACAGGTGTAACGAATCTCTGATCACATCCTGTACACCCTCTCAATGATCGTGTACAGGATGATCATTAAAAAACCGATAATATGAAAAAGATGATATATATACTATTTATTGCGTTGATGGCAAGTTCATGTGACGACGGGTCAGAAGCCTACATAAAACCAGCCGAAGGAAATCAGCCCCCATCCGAAACGGTATATTCCCATGTAAGGGCCAAAGAAGTATTTGATCTGATCAACCAGTATTATAAAGCCGGAAGCCTGTTTAAAGAAAACTATCCGGCACAGGCAGGCGACGCCACTTATTCATTCCTATGGCCCTACGACGCCGTAGTAAGCGGTGCTGCGCAGTTGCACTCCTTAGGATACGATGTCCGGTACAGCGAACTGGTAAACGGCTTCGAGAAGTATTATATGCCAACTGCCCATGGTAACAACATAGGCGGCTACGGATCCTCCACAAACGGGACTACGGGAGGCAGCACCCGCTTTTACGACGATAATTCCATTGTCGGGATCAGTCTGCTCGAAGCATACGAAAGAACACAGGACGTCACTTACCTGGAACGCGCCGCCAGGATCGTCTCCTTTCTCAGAAGTGGAATCGACAGTAAATTAGGCGGAGCGCTGTGGTGGAACGAAGATTTTAAATACAACCAGTCGGCCGCCGATGCTAACAAACCAACTTGCGCCAACGGTTACGCGACCCTGTTCCTGCTTAAGTATTATAAGGTATGTGCCGAATCCGAAAAACCGCAGGTACTGACTCTCGCCAAAGAATTATACAGCTGGCTGAGAACCAATCTTTACGACGAAGCCACTAAATGTTACTGGAACGACCGTAATGCCAGCGGAGCCGTCAACACCCGGCTGTGGACCTACAACTCGGCTGTCATGATCCAGAACGGAATCCGTTTAAGCGAAATTACAGGTAATAACCAGTATCTCGAAGAAGCCAGGACCACGGCACAGGGCGCATGGGACTATTTCGTAAAGGTCCGGAACGGGATATTATCGTACACAGATACTGATCCCTGGTTCAATACGAAACTGTTACGTGCCTATATCGACCTGCTGCCTTACGACGAAAACGCAAAAAAATATGTAGAAACATATTATAATTTCATCAATAACGGGTATAATAAGGCCCGGACAAGCCAGGGCTTCTTTTTCGAGGACTGGACCGGCGCCGGACAAGGACGATACTACTCTCTGCTCATGCAGGGAGCGGTGGTAGAGTCATACGGAGCTTTGGCGATATATAAAAAGGAAACAGCGAACTAACATAAGTACTGTCCTGCCCCGGCTATAAAATCAACCAGAGCGGGAACATAAATTAAAAAGCATGTCAAAAAACAAATTCAGCCTCTTTTTGCTGCTGCCCCTGCTTGCACAGCTGCTCTCATGCACCACGGCCAGGTATTCTTCTTCAGAAAAGTGGTCAGATTACGTAAACCCGAATATAGGTTCAGTTCATAGCCGCTGGTTCTTCTATACACCGGCAGCAGTACCGTTCGGACTGGCTAAGCTGGGAGCTTCAACAAACGGTTCTTACGGCAATGAACAGGGCTGGGAAGCTGTAGGATACGAAGATAACCACTCTTCCATCGAAGGATTTCCGTGCTTTCACGAATTCCAGGTGGGCGGCGTCATGCTCATGGGAATTACCGGTCAGCTGAAAACCAAACCCGGTACCCTGGAACAGCCGGAGAGCGGATACCGCTCCCCCTTCAAAAAAGAAAACGAACATGCCACATCAGGTTTTTATTCCGTTAGTCTGGACAAGTACAATACGAAAGTGGAGTTAACAGCCACCGATCGCGTGGGCTTTCAGCGCTATACCTTCCCAAAGTCAAATGAGTCATATATCCTGTTCGACATCGGGAACAAACTTGGTGAAAGCGGTGCCGTAACTGACGCCTATATTAAACAGGTTGATGAGACAACAGTCGAGGGGTACGTCATTACAAAACCCGAATATGTAAAGAAATATCAGCCCGATGCCAAAATCAGTATGTATTTCTACGCTAAGCTCAGCAAACCGGCGGCAGGTGTAAAAGTATTTAAGAGAGGCGAAAAGCCTGTATCCGAAAAAGAAATCAGCGGCACAGGCGCCTGCATGGCAATAGCATACAAAACATCCGGAAACGAACAAATTACAGTCAGGATAGGCCAGTCATACACTTCTGTTGAAAATGCCAGGCTAAACTACGAAGCCGAAGCCCGTAACCTGGATTTTGATGCAGCAAAACAAAACGCTCTCAAGAGGTGGAACGAAGCCCTGGGCCGTATAAAAGCAGAAGGAGGAACACAGGATGACAAAATAAAGTTCTATACCGGGCTGTATCACGCA
>JBQGEO010000300.1:0-8185 GCA_052039655.1 Pararcticibacter sp. | reverse complement strand
GACACTGCTATCCTTCTCAGCCTTTTTCCGGAATACTGAAAAATTATCGGGAATGTTCCGGATGGGAAAAGGCAGGTCTTCTTTGTGATACAGGGTATGGCCGATGAAATGTTTCAGGTTGATCTGCTGTTTCCATAAGGCAGCCTCCACTTTCGCAGAAATACTCGTTTCCTCAGCTCCTACCTCCCGGTGATGATAAACCTCAGTAACATTATAAAGAGTGCAAATTTCAGGAAGTATTTCTTCTGGCTTGCCGATCTTCACAATCAACCCGCCCCCCAGGTTGCAGAGCGACTCCCGAAGGTTTCTGACGCTCTCAATCAAAAATCTGGTTCTTAAAACCCCTGTCTTTTGCGTCCCGAATTTTGTTTCTGAGAAATAGCGTGGATCAAAACAGTAAACCGGTACTACTTTCCGGGCCCGCTTTACAGCTTCAATTAAAATTTCATTATCACGTATTCTTAAATCGTTCCGAAACCAAATTAATATGGTTTTCTCGTTCATTTTAATTACAAACCTAAAAAGGCCAATATAGTTAAAAACACCTTATCAACTCACTTCTAAACTACTGAACAACATAATATTTACAACATTTCAACAAAATTCTGACGTTTTCATATTGCTGTTACAACAACCAATTCAAAAGAACCATCCGGTAAGAAAGCAACCTTTTTCTTTATACTTTCCGAATTTATCCTAACTTTATACTTAAACGACCCATTATGAAAACAGTAAGGTATATTTTGCAGAACAAGCCTGCGGTTGTGTATTCGGTAGGCAAGGAAACATCAGTTTTTGAAGCGTTAAATGTAATGATGGAAAAAAACATCAGCGCCCTGCTGATCATGGAAGATGACCATCTGCTGGGAATTTTCACAGAAAGAGATTATGCAAGAAAAGTAATCCTGAAAGGAAAGTCCTCAAAAGAGACACTAGTAATGGAAGTGATGACAGCTGATCCTGTCACTGTAAATCTTAAGAATGAAATCGATCTCTGCATGAACCTCATGACTGATAGACATATCAGACATCTGCCGGTCACCGACCAGGGAAAAGTAATCGGCATGGTTTCAATCGGAGACGTTGTAAAGTCTATTATAGAGGTTCAGAAAGAGACCATCAGGCAATTGGAAAGCTACATCAGCAGCTGAACACGCTACTTTTTCAACGTACGAAGCAGGTCAAAATCCATAACAAGCCGTTCTACTATCCGGTTGTTCTCAAGATGTTCAGATACGATTTCCTCGACGTCTTCTAACTGGACATGTCCGTAAAATACCCCTTCCGGGTAGACCACGACACTTGGTCCGAGTTCGCATGTTTCCATGCAGCCGGTTTTTTGTGCTCTGATCTCCGTATTTAAGCCCTTATCCTTAATAGCCTTTTTAAAAGCAGCGACGAGAGCAAGACCGTGTCCTTCACCGCAGCTTACCCTGCTCCCCTCGGGGCGCTGATTGGTACAGATAAATAGATGTTTTGTGTATAGCATATAAAAACAAAGGTACAATTATCAGGTTAACAATTATCAGAATCAGTTAAAATGCCCGGAATAGTGCTCATTACAGGTGCAAGCGGCCTTATAGGCAAGCCTCTCTGCCGACAGCTCCAGGCCGGCGGATATACCGTTCATGCGCTGAGCAGAAGTGAAAACCATGAAAGAGATGGAGTTAAATTCTTTCAGTGGGATCCAGAAAAAGGCATTATAGATAAAAACTGCATCCATGACGCAGAAGCGGTTATTCACCTTGCGGGGGAAGGTATAACGGCAAAGCCCTGGACTAAAGATCAGAAACAAAAGATCATTAAAAGCCGTACAGACTCCATTAAACTCATCTATAAGCTTATTCGGAATAATAGTTCATCCATTGTTAAGACTGTTATTTCGGCGTCTGGGATAGGTTACTATGGGAACCGGGGAGACGAGTTGTTAACAGAACAAAGTCGGCCAGGCAATGATTTCCTGTCACAAACATGCATTGCCTGGGAAAATGCAGTCAATGAGGGAGAAACCCTTGGAATGAGAGTGGTGAAACTCCGTACCGGAGTTGTGTTAAGTTCCGGCGGGGGGGCTTTACCTCAACTCGCCAAACCTGTAAAACTAGGATTTGGTGCAGCATTGGGCTCAGGCAGGCAATGGATGCCGTGGATCCATATAGAAGATGCAGTGCAGATGTACATGCATGTGTTGAAAAACGAACAGTGTAAAGGAACATATAATATGGCAGCTCCATCTCCAGTACGCAACAAAGAATTAGTCGGGGCGGTTGCGCGCCGACTAAAGAAGCCGCTCTGGCTTCCTCCCGTTCCTATGCTTTTTTTACAGATTCTGCTTGGCGAGATGAAAGCGGTAGTTCTGAACAGTACCAATGCCTCTTCAGAGAAAATTTCCTCATCTGGCTTTAAATATAATTTTAATAGCCTTGATGATGCACTCAAAGATATTTATGGATAAAACTACCCCGGTAAGCATATTTTGGTTTAGAAGAGATCTCAGGCTTCATGACAATGCGGGCCTCTACCACGCATTAAGATCCGGACTCCCCGTACTTCCACTTTTTATTTTTGATACTACCATACTCGACAGGCTCCCTGACAGGGACGATGCCCGTGTTACGTTCATTTACCGGTCACTTCTGGAACTTAACAGTGAACTGGAGAGCCATTGTTCTTCTCTCGTCATAAAACACGGGAAACCTTTGGATATCTGGGAACTTCTGACAAAGGAATTCAATATCAAAGCGGTCTTTACAAACAACGATTACGAGCCATATGCTACGCAACGCGATGCTGAAGTCTCTTTATTACTGGCGAAAAAAAACATATCCTTTTCTTCCTTTAAGGATCATGTAATTTTTGAGAAAAGTGAGATTGTGAAAGAAGACGGACAGCCTTACTCAGTTTACTCGGCCTATCAGAGGAAATGGTATGAAAAGCTTCAGCCTTTTCATTTAAAGTCTTATCCAACGGAAAACTACTACAATAACTTTAATCGTATCAGGCCTGTCATACAGCCCTCTCTGGAAGAGATTGGATTTACCGGATCCAAGCTGCCTTTCCCTGATAAAGAATACCTGGGTGTATTAAAGAACTACTCAAAAACCAGAGACATTCCGTCCATACATGGCACTTCAGAAATAGGCGTGCATCTCCGTTTCGGCACACTTAGTATTCGTGATCTGGCCAGGAACGGCAGCAGACAGGATGACCGTACATGGCTGAATGAACTGGTCTGGAGGGACTTCTACGCTATGATCCTTTGGCATTTTCCCCATACCGCCTACTCATCATTCAAAAGAAATTACGATGAGATCCGCTGGAGGAATAATGAAGACGAATTCCGTGCATGGTGCCAGGGAAAGACCGGCTACCCGCTGGTAGACGCCGGCATGAGGCAGCTAAATGCCACGGGCTGGATGCACAATCGCCTCAGGATGATCACGGCTAGTTTCCTCACAAAGCATTTATTGATAGACTGGCGGTGGGGAGAAGCTTATTTCGCACGGCTTCTGCTTGACTACGATATGGCCAGCAACGTTGGAGGATGGCAATGGGCTGCCAGCTCAGGAAATGATGCCGTTCCATATTTCCGAATATTTAACCCCGAGTTGCAAACAAAAAAGTTTGACCCAGCCCTTACTTACATCAAAAAATGGATACCCGAATTTGCCAGCTCTCCCAACTACGCCACGCCGGTCGTGGAACATGCATTAGCGAGACAGCGTGCCATCGCAGAATTTAAACGCGCACTTACTTCAAAGTAAAACAATCCTCCTTATGGATTGTCGCTTTAACAAGAATCCTGAGCGGATACTGATGAATTGTTGTTACTTGATACCATATTATATATTTTAGCCGCATGAAACCAACATTACTTATTCTAGCCGCAGGCATGGCCAGCCGCTATGGAAGCATGAAACAGGTCGACGGGTTTGGACCTAATAATGAGACTATTATTGATTACTCTATTTATGATGCAATTCGGGCGGGATTTGGGAAAGTGAGTTTCATTATCAGAGAAGAGTTTCTTGACAGCTTCAAGTCTATCTTCGAACCAAAATTAAAAGGCAAAGTAGATATCGACTTCGTGTTCCAGAGCTACGATCTTTCTAAATACGGAATAACTAAAACTATCGAGCGTCAGAAACCATGGGGAACCGGACATGCAGTACTTGAAGCAGCCGGCCAGATCAACGAACCTTTCTGTGTCATCAATGCTGACGACTTCTATGGTTACGATGCATTTCAGAAAATGGCCGACTTCCTGAACAATGAAGTACGGGATGATAACTACTCACTCATGGGCTACGAAGTTGATAAGACTTTATCCGACTACGGCTCTGTATCAAGAGGCATTTGCCGTGTTAATGAGGAAGGTAACCTTCAGGAGATTAATGAGCGGACAAAAGTGTATGCAAAAGACGGACAGATCGTTTACGAAGATGAGAACGGAACAACTACCCCACTTCATGAAGACGCCCGGGCATCTATGAACTTCTGGGGCTTCACTCCCGCAATCTTCCAGCAGGCTAAGCCCATGTTTACCCGCTTTGTTGAGGCAAATGAAAATAACCCTAAAGCAGAATTCTTCATTCCTTTAATGGCAGAAGAACTCGTAAAAACACGACAGGCCAACTTCAAAGTAATTCCGACATCATCTAAATGGTTTGGAGTTACTTACAAAGAAGATAAGCCAATTGTTCAGAAAAGCCTGGCAGATCTGATCGAAAACGGGACATACCCATCCAAGCTCTGGTAAAAGCTAAATAAAAAAGGCTGGTCTCGAAAGAACAGCCTTTTTTTATTAGGATGAAGACGACTATTATTCGCCCTTCTCTTTTTCTTCAGTCTCAGGAGAAGCAGTCTCCGTTGCTTCTTCAGCAACAGCAGTTTCAGCAGCTACAGTTTCCTCTGCGACAGCAGCGTCAGCTTTCTTAGCTTTACCAGAACCGCGTCTACGTGTAGCCTTTTTCTCTGGTTGAGCCGGAGCATCAGCCTTGTAAGTGGTATTATAGTCCACAAGCTCAATAAGTGCCATCTCAGCATTATCACCAGCGCGATTAACTAATTTAATAATACGGGTGTAACCACCTGGACGATTAGCAACTTTAGCTGCAATATCCCTGAAAAGCTCAGTGATAATTTCCTTGTCCTGAAGGTAACTGAAAACAGTTCTTCTTGAATGAGTTGTATCATTTTTTGCCTTTGTAATCAAAGGTTCTACATAAGTACGTAAAGCTTTCGCCTTCGCTAATGTAGTTGTGATACGTTTGTGCTTAATAAGCGAAGAGGCCAGATTAGCCATCATCGCTTTACGATGGCTGTCGGTACGGCCTAAATGATTGATTTTTTTTCCGTGTCGCATTTCTATTGTTGTTTTACATGCTTATACCGTTCCATCAAAACAGAGGAGGATTTATAAACATGTCGCTTACTTTTATTTTAAACCTCGCGGCTTATTCTTCTTCGAGTTTGTATTTTGTCAGGTTCATCCCGAATGAAAGTCCTTTTGACTTCACGAGATCCTGTATTTCGGTTAATGACTTCTTACCAAAGTTTCTGAACTTAAGCATATCTGCTACATCGTAAGAAACTAAATCAGCAAGAGTACGGATATCAGCTGCTTTAAGGCAGTTGAGCGCACGAACAGATAAATCAAGGTCAACCAGTTCGGTCTTCAAAATCTTACGCATATGAAGGATCTCTTCATCAACCTCTTTAGTCTCTTCCTTAGCCTGTGCTTCAAGCATAATATTCTCATCAGAGAATAGCAGGAAGTGATGAATAAGGATTTTTGCAGCTTCTTTTAGCGCATCTTCCGGATGTATAGATCCGTCAGTTGAAATATCCAGAACGAGTTTCTCGTAGTCAGTTTTCTGTTCTACGCGATAGTTCTCAATAGTATACTTAACGTTCTTTATCGGAGTGTAAATAGAATCAATTGCAATGACACCTACATTTGCATCTGGATTCTTGTTCTCCTCAGCAGCAACATATCCCCTACCCTTATTTACTGTAAGTTCCACTTCCAGCGTAACTGTTGGCTCCATATTACACAGAACCATATCAGGATTTAATACGGTAAAGTTGGTAGAAAACCTGGTAATATCTCCGGCTTTAAACTGTTCCTGACCGTTAATCATTATATAAATCTTCTCCGAATCACCTGACTCCCCGGTCTTCTTAAAACGAACCTGCTTAAGATTAAGGATAATCTCAGTAACGTCTTCAACTACCCCTCTGATAGTAGAGAACTCATGAGAAACCCCGGAAAAGCGTATTGACGTAATTGCATAACCCTCCAGGGATGACAACAAAATACGACGTAAAGCATTACCTATGGTAACACCGAAACCTGGTTCCAACGGACGGAACTCAAACGTACCGTCGAAATCAGTAGATTTCTGCATGATAACTTTATCAGGTTTCTGGAATGCTAAAATTGCCATTATATTCAGTTAAGTTTTTTAAACTGTAAAAGCTGCCAGACTACCAAAGTCTGGCAGGTAAAAATATTATTTAGAGTATAACTCGACGATCAGGTTTTCCTTGATATTCTCAGGAATCTCATCACGGTTAGGATAATTAAGGAACTTACCTGTAAAATCACCGGCATTCCACTCTAACCATGCATACTTGTTCACCTTACGGCCGGCAACAGAATTGGTTACCGCTTCAAGTGACTGAGAACGTTCACGAACAGCTACAACATCTCCTGCACGTAAAGAATAAGAAGGAATGTTTACAACTTCACCGTTAACGGTAATATGCTTATGGCTTACCAACTGACGCGCAGCAGAACGTGTTGGAGCAATTCCTAAACGGTAAACTGTATTATCTAAACGGGCTTCGAGCAGCTTCAAAAGGTTTTCACCAGTGATTCCTTCCTTAGAGGAAGCGCGGTCGAATAAGTTCTGGAACTGACGCTCAAGAACTCCGTATGTATATTTAACCTTCTGTTTCTCCTGGAGCTGAACAGCATATTCAGACTGTTTTCCACGACGTTTTGAAACACCGTGCATTCCGGGAGGATAATTTTTTCTTTCTAATGCTTTATCGGGACCAAAAATTGGTTCCCTGAATTTACGTGCAATTTTGGATTTTGGGCCAGTATATCTTGCCATTGTTGTCTGTTTTAAAGTATCAGGCAGCCTTCAGCTGCCGAATCTTATCTTTAATAATTAATTTCTTTTTGTCTGCCCGGTGGACACACTTCAGCGTTAGCCTTTAACGGCCATCAGCTTTAACCCTTAGGTTTTCTAATTAGACTCTCCGTCTCTTTGGAGGACGACAGCCGTTGTGAGGAAGTGGAGTAATATCTTTAATAGTAGTTACTTCAATTCCTGTAGTCTGAAGAGTACGGATCGCAGATTCACGACCTGCACCAGGGCCCTTCACAAAAACTTCAACTTTACGGAGCCCCAAATCAAAGGCAACCTTTCCGCAATCTGCAGCAGCCTGTGATGCAGCATAGGGAGTATTCTTCTTTGATCCTTTGAAACCCATTTTTCCCGCAGAAGACCAGGAAATTGCCTGACCCTGAGAGTTAGTTAAAGTTACGATAATATTATTAAAAGTTGCGTTAATATGCGCCTGACCTACCGGCTCGATTACTACTATACGCTTCTTAGTTACTTTTTTAGTCTTAGCCATTACTTATCTGGTATTATTTAGTAGCCTTCTTCTTGTTAGCAACAGTCTTACGTTTTCCTTTACGGGTACGGGTGTTGTTCTTGGTTCTCTGTCCGCGTACAGGTAACCCCTTACGATGACGAAGACCACGATAACATCCGATATCCATTAAACGCTTAATGTTTAACTGAACTTCAGAACGTAATGCACCTTCAACCTTGATCTGATCGTTAATTATTGTACGGATCGCTGCTAACTGATCATCGGTCCACTCTTGAACTTTTACATCATACCCGATTCCGGCTTGATCTAATATGCTCTGCGCAGTAGCTCTTCCGACACCGTAAATGTAAGTAAGGCCGATCTCTCCTCTTTTGTTTCTTGGTAAATCAATACCTGCTATTCTTGCCATATTTTAATTAATGTTGATTCATTGACCGACACACGGAAGACTGTCTCCACGACGGCTACCGCAAGCCTTCAATAATAATTTTACCCCTGGCGCTGCTTATACTTAGGGTTCTTCTTGTTAATTACATAAAGTTTCCCCTTACGG
>JBQGEO010000299.1:0-2581 GCA_052039655.1 Pararcticibacter sp. | reverse complement strand
TTACCGGTACTTGCGTCCCTTCCTTCCACCCAGGGATCTATTTTTCCATCAGCAAGCATCACCTGGGCAACTCCGTTTTTCGTATCAATTACACCTTCGGTAAAAACCTGGTAATTACTTACACCAAACAAACCTCTCCCGGCATTACTGTGACGACTGGAGATAACCGTCTTCAGCTTTTTAAAGGCTTCCGGACCCGGAGTTGAAGGTGCAGTCTGAACTACTGCAACTTCTGCCGGCTGATCAATAACAAACTCATAAAAGCCATGTACCAGCTCATCGTATTTTACGATGTTTTTCTCTAATTTGTCATCTATGGCAATAACCTGCCCGGGTTTCACAGTACGAATAACGCTTTCGCCCTTTGAGGCAAAATAGTCAGCCAGTCCCTGTTTTCCTATCTGGAAATAATTACTGCTCGGCTTTTGGGAAGAGTATTTCAGCATCCTGATATGCATATCTGAAGAGCCGGTATTTTTTATTACAGCGGTGATCTTCCTGTCGATCTCTCTGGGTTCTTTTATGCCATTGACATTGTAAACATACAACCGTACAGCCCCGGGCAATACAGCCTCCTTAAGAGCTACAGCTTCCGGTTCCCGTATGTACTCAGGATCATCAGAAATGATATACTGGGGGCCCGGCAATACCACTTTTTCATAATTAATGAGAGGCATTTTCTCAGTAAGGAATCCAGGCAGTTCAATTACCGCACCCTGTTTAGCACTTTGAATAGTCGCCTCCTGCCCGGTACCCAGGGTTTGCGCTTCTGCCTGGTTAAGTAAACCGGCAAATACACCTGCAGCTAATAAGGACAATTGTCTCACTTTTTTCAGCTCAATTTTCATTTTACAATAGTTGTGTGTTATATAATCCTAGTCTTTGTTGTTGCCAGCCAGCCCTGCAAAAAACCTAAAGTGGGCCAGGATACTTTTAGACCAGTATCCTCCTGTATGTCCCCCTGGCTGTGCTATATAGGTTGCTTTTATTTTAAGTTCGTCACATTTCTCCCTGAATTTCCGGCTTGTGATATACAGGTAATCCTCCGTTCCTGAGTCAAAAATAAGCTGCTTATTCAGACCAGCTATTTCTGACAGATGATTTACTACAGAGTAGTCGTCAAAAGCTTTGTTATCATCACTGTAAACACCGAGTATATCAGCAATAGTTGTCTTTCTGAACCCGGAATATCGCAGGTTGAGCACACCAGAGGTGCTGCCTGCACTGAGAAATACATCAGGGTGACGCAGAAACAACCACATCGCTCCGTGCCCCCCCATACTGGCGCCGGTGATCAACATTTTCCCCTGATCTATACGATAGGCTTCCTTCATCTGCGGGATCAACTCACTCATAAAGAACGTTTCATATTGCCATCCTTTGTTGCCCGGAGAATTCATATACCAGCTTTTTTTCAGTCCATCCGGACAAATAATTACAAACTGATACTGATCAGAAAGCTTTTGCAGATCGGCCAACTTACTCCACGAGGCATAATTTGCGGAATGGCCATGCAAAAGGAATACAGCTGCATATTCTTTTTTACTATTGAAATCAGACGGCTTAAACACCCAAACCGTGTCATTACACCTCAGGTTCGCAGAATTAATAATACGGACATCCTGCGCCGATGCATAAAAACTGCAAAACAACAGCTGCGCAAAAATAATCTTCATTCTTAGCGACATTCTTTCACCATTTGAGTAGTTAGCGTTTATGCAACAAGCGCCTGGCTTTTGACTTGCCTCCACCGGGAATAAATAAACCCTTAGCTTTTCCTATATACCAGGCCCTTATCAGATCGCAAGATAAGATATATTTTTACAAAACAACTTTAACTTTTAAATATTTTTTAAAAACATATCTGCGACTTCTGAGCAAGTGAAATTCTCTAAAACCTCAATCAGATCAATCAGTTATTACTTTATATACTATTATCTATGAAAAAGCCCATTTCAAGAGCCGGACACGGCGTTGCAGAGTACAGTTATATTCCACTTTCAGCTTTCGCTCCTGAATTATTCGGATTCAAAGAAGAGAAGAAAGCAACAAAGATATCCAGAATAGTCACTGCTTCAGTACTGGCATCTGCGCTTTCGGCAAGAGCAGAATGGGGAATCGCTAAGATCACTCCTTTTAAGATACACCTGATGACGGATATTGCCCTTGGAGTATTTCTCTTAACTGCACCAGGGCTATTTGGATTCTCAAAAAACAGAAAAGCACTGAAGGCATTTTTAACACTCGGGATCACAAGTATCGTGGTACCCCTGCTTACACAAAACAAGGAAATGAAACATGTTTAGGATCATCACCCTTTTTCTATTTCTGATAATTTGCCATTACGACTCAATGGCCCAGTTTACAGACAGCACATTTTACTATTTGGGGTACACATCTTCCGGTACGGCCAACAAAACTAATGACGGTGACTCTTACCTGTTAAACAATGCAGTAAAATTCAGTGTAAGAAAAAAAAGCATTTCTCTGAATGCCACTAATAGCTGGATGTACGGCAAACAGGATCAAAAGCTGACCAATAACGATTTTTCTTCTTCTCTCGACTTTAACCTGTACAAAA
>JBQGEO010000298.1:0-13327 GCA_052039655.1 Pararcticibacter sp. | reverse complement strand
AAAAAGCCATCGACAGAGCCGATAAATTAATGTACAACAACGGAATCGTAGCAGTAGGAGATATCTCAAACGTTATAGATACAAAGCAGGTAAAGCAAAACAGCTCTATCTACTATCATACATTTATTGAGCTTATGGGCTTTGAGCCAGACCGGGCCAAAGACATATTCAGGGCCGGGACTGAACTTTTCGAGGCATTCCAGCCATTAAAAGCCTCCGTCGTACCGCACGCCCCCTACTCCGTTTCCCGGGAACTGTTCCGCTTTATGAGCAAGTTCTGCTGGGAGACCGGAAGCATTTTATCTATTCATAATCAGGAGAGCGAAGAAGAAAATAAGCTCTATAGGTACAAAACAGGGCAGTTTATTGACTTTTACAAAGATTTGAATATTAATATTGATTTCTTTAAAGCCCAGGCACGGAACTCAGTACAGAGCTTTATACCTCTCTTGCCCAAAAAGCAAAAGGTGCTGCTCGTTCACAATACCTATACAAGCACTAAAGATATATATTTCATAAGACGCTCAGACAGAGATGTTAGCTTTTGCTTTTGCCCTAATGCAAATCTTTACATAGAGAACCGGCTTCCTAAAATAGAAATGTTTCTGTTCAATGACCTCAATATTACCCTGGGGACCGACAGCCTTGCATCCAATGATAACCTCTGCATCCTGTCGGAACTCAAAACAATTCATTCATCATTTCCCTCTCTGAAACTAGCAGAAACAATCCGGTGGGCCACCATTAATGGCGCACGTTTCCTTGGTATTGACAACAACTTTGGAAGCCTCGAACCAGGAAAGAAACCCGGGATAAATCTGATCACCAACGTGGAAAATCTGACCCTAACACGGGAATCACAAGTAAAAAAACTAGCTTAAGGCTGGCATCAGGGAAACTGGTAACTGAAAACCAAATATATGATGTACTTTTGCGGCTCTTCAATATATAGCTACAGACGTGAAACATTTAAATATAACTCTACAGGGGAAAGTACAAAGGGTATCATTCAGAGCTGCAACCAAAGCAGTAGCCGATCAGCTTTCTGTTAAAGGTTTTATTCTTAACCAGCAGGACGGTTCCGTTTATATAGAGGCGGAAGGCGATGATTTCTCTCTGGATAGCTTTTTAGAATGGTGCAAAGAGGGCCCTGAAAAAGCCGTTGTCGAAAAAATAGACGTTATTGAAGGCCAACCAAAAAACTATCGTAATTTTGAAGTGGTAAAAAGGACTCCGCTGGGATAGATACTCAGCCTAAAAATCTCATTATTCATTTTGTCAACTGCTAAAAAATTTGCCGGTCAAACTGCCGTTTACGGAATCACTACCATAGCGGGCAGGACACTCAGTTTCTTTCTTACTTATATCTATACCCGGGCTTACCCCACACACATATACGGAATATTCGGAACTATGTTTGCCTGGGCGTCCATGCTCAATTCGCTTCTTGCATTTGGTATGGAAACGACGTTTTTCAGATATCTGAATAAGCGGTCTGATAGTAAAAACCTGGTATTTAATAATTCTTTCGGCGTGATCTTTATGATCACTGTTCTTTTTCTCACCTGCACAGTCCCCTTTATCCCGCAGATCAGTCAATGGATCAGGGTAGACCAATCAACGTCATCTGAGGATTATGAACGATATGTAAAGTATTTCCTTATTATCCTCGTTACAGATGCCTGGTGTGTCATCCCTTTTGCAAAATTACGCGCTGAAGGAAGGCCCGGACGGTTCGGAATTCTTAAGCTTACCAATATACTTGTATTTATAGGGCTTAATCTGGCATTTATATACGTCATTCCTTACCTGGTCCGGAATCAATTGCCCGGCTACCATTGGGTTCAAACATGGTTCAGGCAGGGTTGGCTTGGATATGTTTTCTTGTCAAATGTAATAGCAAGCTGCATAACGCTTTTGATGCTCGCTCCTGAAATCTTGAAGTTGCGGCCGCGGTTTGATCCGGCGATGGCAAAAGAAATGCTCCTTTATAGCTGGCCGGTCCTGATTGCCAATTTTTCATTTATTATTAATGAAAATCTTGATAAGATCCTGCTTGGCAAGCTCCTTCCTTCTTCTATAAGCAGCTCCGAACTGGGAATATATTCGGGTTGCGCTAAAATTGCAATCTTCCTGAACCTGTTTGTCCAGGCCTTCCGGCTCGGTGCTGAACCTTTCTTCTTTAACTACGCAAAGAATGCCAATGCGGGAAATACCTACGCAAAGATCATGAACTATTTTGTGATCATAATGTCCATAATCTACGTAGGGCTGGTAGCCAACATTGAAATATTGAAACATTTTATATCAGATAACTACTGGTCAGGCTTAGGCGTGGTTCCGCTGCTCCTATTCGGATATGTCAGCCTGGGAGTTTACATGAATCTCTCGATATGGTACAAACTCTCTGATCAAACCAGATATGGGTTGTATATTTCTGCTACAGGAGCCATCATAACAGTTGTTTTAAATGTGATCCTGATTCCTCACTATAGCTATATGGCTGCAGCATGGGTCTCACTTATTGCATATTCCTCCATGATGGTTTTATCATACATATGGGGACAGAAGCACTACCCCATCCCATACAACCTCAAAAAGAACCTGGTTTATATTCTGGCATCTGCGCTGACTGTGTACCTGTCGTTCAGCGTTTTCAAAAGAAATATATTCGCGGGCAACGCACTGCTCATTGTATTTATATCTGTCACTTTGTATTTCGAGAAAAAAGAAATAACCGCTATATTGAAAAAGTAATGAACGTAAAGGTAATCAACAAGTCAAACAATCCACTTCCCGCATACGAAACGATCCATTCCGCAGGTATGGACATGAGAGCGTTTTTAAACGGCGATATAACGATCAGGCCAATGGAGCGTGTCCTGATACCTACAGGCTTATATATAGAACTTCCGGATGGCTATGAAGCCCAGATACGCCCCAGAAGCGGCCTGGCACTAAAGAATGGAATTACCGTATTAAACTCTCCGGGCACAATTGACGCAGATTACCGGGGAGAGGTGAAGATCCTGCTGATCAACCTGTCTGATACTGAGTTCGTCGTTAAAAACGGCGATCGCATTGCACAAATGATCATTGCCAGGTACGAGCAGGCTGGATGGGAGTTATCCGCAGAATTAACAGAAACCACCAGAGGGAGTGGTGGCTACGGACATACCGGCGTATAATGATGATTAGAAAGACGCTGCTTTTATTTTTGATGCTGTCTTCTGTATCATTGAGCGGACAAGAAA
The DNA here is from genome assembly GCA_052039655.1 of Pararcticibacter sp. Classification (GTDB taxonomy): domain Bacteria; phylum Bacteroidota; class Bacteroidia; order Sphingobacteriales; family Sphingobacteriaceae; genus Arcticibacter. Next base: position 10,073 of record JBQGEO010000298.1, on the reverse strand, counting down.
AGAACAAGTTTACTATTGTTACAGGGAAGCCTCTGACCTCTATAGACAGCATTGAGATTAAACGCAGCTTCTTTAAAGCACTGCAGGAAAAGACAGCCGGAAATGTTGACCAGGCAGCACTTATTTTCCGGAGTATAATAGATAGGGATCCTCAGAATTCTGCAAGCCTCTATGAACTGGGAAACATCTCACTTGCTCAGAACCTCAAAGACGATGCAGGAGAGTACGCAAGAAGGGCAGTAACCCTGGATCCGGATAATAAATGGTATTGGCTTCTCCTGTCAGATATCTATAAAAAAAACAACTCGCTCGAAGAACTAATCCCCGTATTTAACGAGCTTATCCGCCTGGAGCCGGATAAAGAGGGTTACTATTTCGATAAAGCAAATGCACTTTCCCTTCTTAATAAGTATAAAGAAGCAGAGGAGGTCTTCAAAGAAATGGAAAGCAGGTTCGGTCTTTCTGAAGATCTGGAAGAAGCGCGTAATAAAATCACATTGAGCCGGGAAGAGCCCCAGGTTGCAATAGAAAGGCTTGAGAAATTGATAAGAAAGGACTCCCCGGATATTGACAATTATCTGAACCTCGCCCAGCTATATATAAAACAGGGAAAGTTTGAAAAGGCACACGATGTATTAAAAAAAGCTCAGAAAAAGCAGCCCGGCAACTCCTTTATACATCTTCTTCTTTCCGACGTCTACCAGGCGGCGGGAAAACGGGCAGAAGCATTTGAAGAAACTAAAAAAGCATTCAGTGATCCCCGCTTTCCTATAGATATAAAGGTTCAGATCATCCTTTCTTATTTTAGTAAATTTAAAGACCCGGCCATCTTAAACGGCACCACAGAGCTGGCTTATGTCACCACACAAGCGCACTCCCGGGAACCAAAAGCTCATGCCCTTTACGGAGATATCCTTTTTCAGGGAAAAAAGTTTGAAGAAGCCAAACAAGCCTATAAAAAAGCGCTCTCTCTTAATAATAAAGTTTACCTGATCTGGGCTCAGCTCCTGCAAATTGAGATCAGTCAAAGCAGCTTTAAAGAAGCTATTCAGGACGGGGACACTGCATTGAACATCTTCCCGCACGAGCCTGACCTATATTTCTTTACCGCCACAGCATACGCACAGGTGAATGATCACGAAAAAGCGGTAAACTATTTAAAGAACGCATTAAGCCTCAACCCTAAAAAATGGATTCCCGAATCCGATATTTATTCGAACCTTGGAAACTCTCTTAACAGCTTAAAAAGATTCAAAGAGTCTGACGACGCATTCAATAAATCTCTCGAACTCAATCCTGATAATGTTTATACTCTCAACAATTATGCATATTACTTATCGTTAAGAGAAGAAAATCTGGAAAAGGCAGCTGAGATGGCGCAACGCGCAAATGATCTGAAACCAGGTAACGCATCATTTGAAGACACGTATGCATGGGTTCTGTTCATGCAGAAAAAATATGCCGACGCCCGTATATGGATAGAGAAAGCCATAAAAGACAACAGCAATAGTGCAGTCCAGTACGAACATTATGGAGATATTTTGTTTTATCTTGGAGAAAAGGACCAGGCCCTCCAGCAATGGAAGAAGGCAAAAGATAAAGGAGTAATATCAGAAACACTTGAGAAGAAGATCAATGAACAAAAATATTATAAATAACATCCTGATTGCAGGCATTATTGTCGTCACAGGATGTAAAGCCCGCAAGGAATCCGTGCAGGGCCCTCCTGCTGTAACCGTCCCGCCAACAACGGAAAAGGCCGCATCAGCTTCAGGTACCTTGATAAAAAACATAAGTTCCGGTCAATTCGATTTTAAAACCCTTTCAGCAAAAGCCAAAGCAGAACTTAGCATCGGGAACAACAATAACGATGTAAATATGAATATCAGGGTGAAAAAAGACGAGGTGATCTGGATCTCCCTAACCGCTATAGCGGGTATTGAGGTAGCCCGGGCAATGATTACTCCCGACAGCATTAAAGTGTTGAATAAGATCCAGGGAATATACCTTGCAAAACCATTCAGCTATATTTACCGTTACGCAAACCGGCAAATTAACTTTACAGCCCTCCAGTCCCTGTTAATAGGCAATCCTCTTCCCGGAACAGTGTCGCCTGATGCTGAAGTCACTTTATTAGCGGATAATAAGCAACTTCAGGGTGATGCTTCAGGGCTAATCTACTCAATGACTTTCAACATCGAAAACAAGCTCATTGACAACAAGCTCAAAGATAAAGCCAGCAACCAGTCTGTCCAGGCGGAATACTCCGATTTTCAGAACATTTCGAACATGAAGATTCCGGCAACGGTAAAGATCAATTCAATGGCTCAGGATAAACCCGTCCGGTTGCAGCTGAAATACAACTCTGTAACGGCAAATGAACCTCTGGAATTCCCATTTAGCGTACCGAAAAGATATGAGGTAGCGAATTGATCAGCAGGATATTTTTCCCTAAGTTTGTGGCCATGAGTTTGGTAAGGGTGTTTCTCTGTTTTACATTTCTGATTTGCGCGGGAAGCGTTTATGCCCAGAGCAGTTCTGAGCTAAAACGGCGTAAAGAAGCGTTAACCCAGGAAATTGAAATGTTAAGGCGTTCTCAAAACAAAGTAGCGAGCAGTAAACGCCTGTCGCTAAAGCAGATAAATGCGCTGAATGCCCAAATCCGGCTTAGGGAAGAAAAAATAAGAACGATCAACTCTGAAATACGATTACTGGACAACCAGATCTATGAAAACACCAATACTGTCAGATCTCTCCAAAACCAGCTTAGCAAATTAAAGAAAGAGTATGCGGCGATGGTGCTTTTTGCATTCAGAAATCAAAGCGCCTATAGCAAGATGATGTTCATTTTTGCTTCCAAAGACTTTAACCAGGCGTATAAGCGTCTAAAATACCTCCAGCAATTTGGGGATTACCGGCAGAAACAGGCCCGTTATATCGAACAAACACAAAAAGCGCTTGGAATAAAGATTGTGGAACTTGATCACAATAAAAAGGCTAAGAGCGGCCTTTTAAGTGATGAAGAAAACGAAAAGCAGACTCTGGGAAAAGAAAAAAACAACCAGTCGGTTCAGCTCAGCAGGCTAAGTAAACAGGAAAAGCAGCTCCGTCAGGAACTAACACAAAAGCAACGCGAAGTAGCCAGGTTGAACCGGGCTATCCAAACCGCGATCAACAGGGAAATTGAGGAAGAACGGCGCAGGGCAGAAGCCGCCGCCAAAGCCGCAGCTGAAAGAAGCGGAACTGAAGCCAAACCGGTTGCGCGCGGTTCCAGTGTACTTGCAGCCACTCCTGAAGCAGCAAGATTATCTTCCGACTTCCTCAGCAACAGGGGTAGACTACCATGGCCGGTAGCAACAGGAACGATCGTTGAACGGTTTGGTAATCATGGCTACGGAGTAAATGTAACCGTAGAGAACAACGGCGTTGATATCAAGACGAATGACGGTGCAACTGTCAGAGCAGTTTTCTCAGGTGAAGTAAGGTCGGTATACAATATCGGAGGACAATTTGCTGTATTAATCCGCCATGGCGAATATTTCACAGTTTATTCAAATCTCCGTACCGTAAGCGTATCCAAAGGAGAAAAAGTAAGTACCAAACAATCAATAGGAACAGTTATAACCGATCCGGTAGATGGCACAACGCAGCTCCATTTTGAGGTAAGAAAAGGCGCATCGCCTATGAACCCCGAAGGCTGGCTTGCTAATTAGGTAAAAGCCCAAAGCTCCAGTTAATGGCTAATTGCTAATGGCTGATAGCCAATTACAATAATATTAAACTATTCACGTTTAAATTTCTCTATATTTGTATAACACTTAATGAGCTTGTGATGCTGACAGTTATATTATTATTTGCCGGGATAGGTACTCCGGAACTGATGGTGATCTTATTCGCTATCTTATTATTATTTGGAGGGAAAAAACTACCAGAACTGGCACGCGGCCTTGGTAAGGGCATCCGTGAGTTCAAAGATGCTTCAGAAGGAGTAAAAAGAGAAATACACAGGAATATCAATTCTGTAAACGAAGATCTGGATGTCGATCTTGACAACACAAAAACAGCTGACGCCACAGCTAAAAAAGAAACCGAACAATCTCATATAAATTCATAAACATGTTAAATTCGATTTTGCTGTTAGCAGGGCTTGGGGGGCCGGAAATCATCATTATTCTCGTTGTAATCCTTCTGATTTTTGGAGGACGTAAAATTCCTGAATTAATGCGTGGCCTGGGCAAGGGTGTAAGAGAGTTTAAGGACGCAAAAGATGGCGATCCTTATAAAGATGGAGAGCGCCGGAACTAACAAGGAAAGCGAGTATTCATATATTTTTACTATTAGGCCCCATACTCTGCGGATTGCATAGTTATGGGGTTTTTCGATTTAACAGAATTACGTACCTTCACGGCATGGAACATCATTCTTCCCTAAAAGTTATTCAGACAGGCATCAAAGACGGCAAAATCAGCTTAAAAGATCTTGTATCAAAATACCTGGACCGGATTGAGGAATATAAACACCTCAACGCTTTTATAGAAGTGTTCGGCGACGAGGCACTCGAAAGAGCTGAAGAGATCCAAAGCAAGATCATAGAGGGAAAAGCCGGCAGGCTTGGAGGTCTTGTAATCGGAATAAAAGATCTTATTTGTTACAAGAATCACCGGGTTTCGGCTGGCTCAAAAATACTTGAAGATTATGTCTCCGTATTCTCGGCAACCGTAGTAGAACGCATGCTTTCCGAAGATGCAATTATTATCGGACGACTCAACTGCGATGAATTCGCTATGGGCGGATCAAATGAGAATTCTTTTTTTGGCCCTGTCAGGAACTATGCAGACAACAGCCGCGTTTCAGGTGGCTCTTCAGGGGGCTCTGCTGTGGCAGTGCAGGCCGGATTATGTATGGCAGCATTAGGTACAGACACCGGCGGTTCCGTTCGGCAACCGGCATCTTTTTGTGGCGTAGTTGGACTTAAGCCGACTTATGGCAGGGTTTCCCGTCATGGAATCGTGGCATATGCCTCCTCTTTTGACCAGGTAGGCCCACTAACCACTTCTGTTGAGGATGCAGCGTTAATCCTTGAGGTAATTGCCGGTCATGACGAGTATGACAGCACAGCATCCACTTTACCTGTCCCCTCTTACTCGGAGCAACTGAGCTTCACAGGAAAAAAACGGATAGCTTTCCTTCCCGAGACGCTCAACAGTGAAGCGCTGGATCCTGAAGTAAAATCCCTTATGGAGTCTACAATCAAACAGTTGAAGGAAGAAGGCCACACCGTTGAACCCATATCTTTCCCCTATCTCGACTACGTCGTTCCAACTTACTATATTCTAACCATGGCCGAGTCATCATCAAATCTGGCAAGATACGATGGCGTACACTATGGTTACCGGAGTCCTAATGCGACAGACCTTGAAACAACATACAAGAAGTCGCGTTCAGAAGGTTTTGGGGCGGAAGTAAAGCGCAGGATTATGCTCGGCACCTTCGTACTGAGTGCCGGATACTATGATGCGTACTACGCGAAGGCACAACGTGTAAGAAGACTGATAAGGGAAAAGACTGAAGAAATCCTGAAAGATCACGATTTTATCCTTCTCCCGACATCCCCTGGCCCTGCATTCGGCCTCGGAGAAAAAACCGATGACCCGGTAGTGATGTACCTGGCTGATATTTTCACGGTACAAGCTTCCCTGGCGGGTATTCCGGCAATTTCGCTTCCTTTGGGAAACAATAGGGATGGACTTCCACTTGGTGTTCAGTTAATAGGAAGGCGATTCGGCGAAGCTGAATTACTGGCATTTTCAAAATACGTTTCAGATGTAACCCTTGTGAGCTGATAGCAGTATAAGTGATAAGATCTATTTTTATTAACGACATCTCAAAAGAAACTATGATGAAGAAGATTAGTGCAGCCATCAGGTATTTACTCCCGGTGCTCATTCTTATTTCACTCTCGAAAGCAGGTATAGCATCAGGAAATAATAAAGCAGGTATTGATTCACTTACGTTCAAACAAGCACTTATGCTGATGGAAAACAAAGTTCCGCTGCCATACAATGAGTACGTAGCCAGATATATCAATATCTATACAGCCTCACAAAAACCCCGGTTTTCAAAAGTACTTGGTCTTTCTAAATATTACTTTCCCATCTACGAAAAGATCTTCAGAGAAAGAAATGTACCGGAAGAATTGAAGTATATATCTGTAATTGAATCCTCTCTTGATCCGAATGCTGTTTCGAGAGTGGGAGCAACCGGACTGTGGCAGTTTATGTATGAGACAGGAAAACTATACGGACTAAATATCAACGAATCAACCGATGAACGCAAAGATCCGGTCAAAGCCTGTAATGCCGCTGCCAGTTATCTCCTCGATTCCTACTTTTTATATGACGACTGGCTGCTTGCTATCGCATCTTACAATTGCGGCAGAAATAACATCAAATGGGCAATGGAAAAAGCCGGTGGAAAAAAAGACTTCTGGTCGATCAGAGAATATCTTCCGGTAGAAACTCAGAATTATGTCCCGGCATTTATAGCCACGGCGTACCTGATGAACAATTACCAGCAGCACAATATTACCCCTTCGGCAGGGTACCGTTTGGGTTCTGACACTGCTGCCAATACGAAATCAAAAAGTTACCGCTAGATTTAATCTAGCTGACGGGAGTAATAATCAGCTCAACCCTTCTGTTTTTCGCACGGCCTTCTGGGGTACGGTTATCAGCCACAGGCTTGGTATCACCATAGCCAACAGTACTTATATTGTCACCATTCAGGCCGAGCGCAACGGCAAGAGCTTTAACAGATACAGCGCGTTTGTCAGACAACCATTTATTGTATTCAGGAGTACCGGTTTTGTCAGAATGTCCTTCTATAACAATTTTTACGGGTCCCTGCTTCCTGATAACATCAACCAGGTTCTTTATGTCTTCTTTCGCTTTGTCAGTAAGATAGGAAGAATTGGTAGGGAATAATATTTCCGAATCAAACGTCACCCTGATACCGTTTTTATCCACACGCTCTACCTGTGTGCCGGGAAGCTTGTTACGATATGCATCGTATTGCATATTTTCAATAGTAGAAACCGAGTTGGCACTGCTTTTAGCCAGATTCTTTTTACTCTTGCACGCTGTAAAAGCTACAGCTAATAAAACAATAAGACAGAGTTGTACTTTCATAAATTTATACTAAGATGTGTGTTTACTTATTTAATAGGTTTGCTGACGAAACCCGAAAGTAAACGAAGAGGACCAACGGGTATAGTCGGCGTCTTTAGCAGAAGTTTTCTCAGCAGGTTTAATATAAACCGCCTTTAACATCCAGTCGCCTGACCGATTCAGTTTACCATCTCTCTTCCCTTCGCTATCCGTTACACTCTCAGCAGGAACCACAGTACCGGCAAGGGTCCGGGTATAAATCTCAGTTCTCACCTTAGCCAGGGGCTTACCTTTGAATAAAAGCTGAGCAGTAACATCCTCCCCGTATTTCATTTTGTAAGGATTTTGCAGCAATACGATCTCAAGATCTTCTTCAGTCTTCTCACCATAGCAGTTGCCCGATGGCTTCTCTGACATAAGCAGTGTACGAAGCGTAAAGATATTATTAATAGACATCTCTTCCTCATCACCCGCTTTCTCTGCCAGATCCGCATAGCCTTCATCTGTCAATTGCCTGATCACTTCTTCCCTGTCCGACACTAACCCGGGAGTCTCCTTCTTTGCTACGATCATGCACAGGCCTGTACTTTGAAGTTGAAGGGAAAGGCTTGATTGTGAGTCTTTATTCTCATGCTGAAGACTGACCGGCTTCCCACCTGCATATAAAAAGGCCGATGATACTTGCGAAAGAGGAGTCTTTTTTGCTTTCAACGTGTCAAAACCCTTTCCCGAAAATATGCCTACATCCAATTTTTGCCCTTTTTCAGGAAAAAAGCTGGAGGGTATCATGTAGAAACTCTGAGCATTCACTATATTCAGCAATCCAATACACAGGAAAGCGGCGACCAAATATTTCATCTTTTTTTATTCTGATTTTCAAACATACAAAGTTTCACCAGCGCAAAAAATCTATTCCCGCATTTTTTGGGGTAGATGATGAATAATTTACAAACGTTGTATAAACCTGAACCATTTTCAGGACATCTGTGTACAAAAACAATTCAGTGTCCTTTGTTTAAACGAGTATTAATACGTAATACTGCTATGGCACAAAAATTATACGATATAGACTGGTGATTCGAAATTTATATATGAAAAAGATTGGAGTAGTGCTGGGGATTATCATGGGGATTATAGTCTGTATTATTTCTTGTGACAAGCTGCAATCAGATCATCCGCAGGCAAAACTTGCCCCGGAAGCAAATACCCTGAGCGAAGAAGATATAAAAATGTATGAAGACTCTGTTAACTTGGCTTTACCTGAGCTTCAAAAACAGGAAAGCCTTGTCTATGAGCAGGGGGATAATTCATTTTATATTATAAAATATTCTTATAACGGAGCCCCCCTTCTGTATATTGAAAAAGAGGACAATGGCGAATACGGCGTGTCTGAAAAACGATATTATCTCAAAGGAAAAAGGATTCTTCTATATACAGAAAATACCCAATCATATAACACATCAGAAGGGTTAAGGCAGAACCGGCTTTATTTCAGAGGCAATACACTGTTCTCTTCCCTGCAAAAAACAGGGCCTGATGCTAAAGCTCTCAATTCGGCGACATTCAAAGCGTTTACCCCGAAAGAAAAGGAACAGTATCTTGAGATCCCTGGTATGGAGGATGCGCTTAACCAAAGAGGAAAATTCAATCTCGTATTCGACGGTATAACTCAATACCCGAAAGCACGTTTTTTGATACTAAGCCGGGACGAGTTCAATTCCTACCGGGCGGTCCTGCGGATTGAAAAAGAAGATGAGTTAATAAATGAGCTTTCCTCTAATCCCTCCCGGTATACAGGTACAAAATTCGATTTGGACTGGCAAATAAACAGTGAAGGAGAAGCCGTTTACAGAAGCGGACGGATAAAACGTTAACGACTGCTGACTGGAAATACTTCAGCCAGAGGACTGAATAAATAGATCCTGCCAGTATTCACTTCCAGGCAGGTGTAACGCTTACGTCTAAGGTTCTCTTTCCTGAAAGTCCTGCCATCCTTCAGCATAAATAAAGTATTCAGGGGCAGGCTTTCAACTGTAGCAGCGCCGCTGGCTTTATCATATTTTTTGAGTGCCCTGAATAAATTCATATCATTGCAACTGGAAGCAGCAGGATTCTCCAGGTACTGCAATACGACCTTATGAAGGTCTGGAGGAAAAACTTCTTTTTCAAAAAAAGGCTCCATCATCCGCTTAAAATTGTTCTTCCATTCCTGACCATGCGGCTTTACGCGTCCTTTATGCTGATCCCACGTTAGCAGATGCGCAAATTCGTGTACAGAAGTCACCAGGAAAGCATATGGGTTAAGGTCATAGTTAACAGAGATCCGGTGATGATGTCCATTCTGAGCAGGGCGAAAATCGCCGAATTTCGTATTACGGTTCCGGGATATTTTAAACTCACATTTAAAATAATCAATCCACTTCGCTATTACAGGAGCCGCCTCAGCAGGAAGATATTTTGATAGTACCGCTACCTTATCCACGGAAAAGCAATTACTTAAGAATTACATACACGATCAGGCTCGCAATATATGCCAGGGCAGTCATATAAACAAACTGGATCATCGGCCATTTCCAGCTTTTTGTTTCTCTGTATACAACCGCCAGCGTACTCATACATTGCATAGCAAACGCATAAAAGATCATGAGTGAAAAGGAAGAAGCAAGCGTGAACACCGGCAAACCTGTTTCCGGGTTCCGGGCCTCCCTCATCTTGTCGGTGACCGAAGAGATATGGGCTTCATCGTCGCTGACGCTATAGATCGTTGCCATAGTACCAACGAACACTTCCCTTGCAGCAAACGAAGTAATAAGTGCAATACCAATTTTCCAGTCGTATCCGAGAGGTTTAATAACCGGTTCTATCGCCCTTCCTATTATCCCGGCGTAAGAAGTCTCCAGCATTTCC
>JBQGEO010000297.1:0-5903 GCA_052039655.1 Pararcticibacter sp. | reverse complement strand
AACACCAATAAAACTTCATTCTCAGAAAGGAAAACTTCGAACTGTAAGATTTATCCTTCAATAACAAAAGAGATCAGTAACTCCAAAAGGATCCTGGTTTGATGTATCGTGCGGAATTTTAAAAAAAGAAGACCTAACCTTTTCTTCTGACAAGGTTGTAAGTATCCAAATATCCTTCACCAGCGACAAGCCAGTGAAAGATATAAACTATGTGCGACGCCTGAGCTAACTCAGCTGCGAATTTCTTTAGTCCTGCTCCTGATTTCTGTCCTGGTAGTTCTTATTATAACCACCTCTGTTGAAACCACCGCCACCACGGTTATTGCCGAAATTACTTCTGCGGTTATTATTACCGCCGGCTTTTTCCTCTGCCTGGGCAACAGCAATCGCACGACCATAGATCTCAAGTCCGTTAAGATCAGCTATTGCCTTTCTTGCCTGCTCATCGTCTGGCATTTCAACAAAACCAAAACCCTTCTTTTTGCCTGTTTCCTTATCGAGCACAAGTTTTACTGAAGATACTTCTCCGTATTCTTCAAAAGTCTCCCTGATGTCGTTTTCTTCTAATTTAAAAGGCAGACTTGCCACGAAAATTTTCATTGTAGTAATTTGTTTGAGTTAGGGGGAATAGTATAATGATATTTATTTGTTATTATTTCGAGAGATATGTGAGCGTAATTATCTTTCTGTGACAGATGCATTTAAAATACTGCTACAATATACGAAGAATTATATTACAAAACTTTTTTTTTTAAAATTGTAGTATAAATACCGATCCTTCACCTTCCCTTGACTGCACCTGGATATTCCCCTTATGCAACAGCATAATCTGTTTACACAAGCTCAGCCCTATGCCGCTGCCTGTTTTCTTTGTACTGAAGAACGGAATAAAGATCCTTTCCTGTAAATCAGGAGAAATACCAGGACCATTATCAGCCACCTGAATAAGAGTTTTCTTTGCCGGGGTTTGAACTGCTGAGAGAAAAATTCTTGGTTCGGCACTTTCTTTTACCGCATCAATAGCGTTGACTATAAGGTTTATCAGTACCTGCTCGATCAGGCTGGGATCTATTTCAAGCTGTAAACCCGGATCTTTGAGAATCACGTCCATCTCGATGTTTTTACTATCCAGCGTTGGCTCCATCAGCTGATAAAGATTCTCAAACAAATCCCGGACGTAAATTTTTTTAAGACTGAGAGTTGTAATCTTATTAAGAGTCCTGTAGGTCTCCGCGAACTTCAAGAGCCCCTCACTGCGCCGTTTAATGGTTTCGATTCCGATCTTAATATCGTCAGTAGAGCACGGATCTTCTTCCGGATTAGATGCAGAACTCTCGAGCCGGGTCTTCAATGTGTCGGCAAGCGACGATATGGGAGCTACCGAATTCATAATCTCGTGGGTCAGTACGCTCAGTAATTTCTGCCAGGCCTTTGCTTCTGTCTCGTCCAAAGCTTCGTTAATATTTTGAAAAGCCACCAGCTTGTATTTTTTCCCTTCTGTCTGAAATGCCGTGGCCGAGAGGAGGATCTTGAAGGAAGTAGATTCAGGATGTATGGAAACGATCCGGTTTTCTCCCGGAACCAGTTCGATGATAGCGGAATACAGGCTTTTATCCCGTATCTTCAGCGAATGAACAGTCCTAAGGTAAGGCAGGTTCAGGAGCTTTTTCAAAGACTCATTCATCCATAAGACTTCACCATCATTTTCTTCATATGACATGATGCCTGTTTCGATCATCTCCAGGATCTGCTGCAAATACAAGTATTGCGTTTCTTTCTCCCTGGTGATCTTTTTAAAGATTGTGTTAATGGAGTTGAAGCCTTTCCTCAGAGGCTTCAGGTTGGCCGGGGCATGACGGATATCGAAGTTCCTTGAAAAATCCCGGTAATATACCGCTTCGACAAAATCATTGATCTCATAATAGACCTCGATCTGCCACCTGCATAAATTATAAACGATCCATACAACCAGCGGCAACAATATAAACAGATAAGAGTAGAGGCCCTTTACCATCACCCAGGCGATAGCGGTGGTGCAGATGAACAGCAGGATTACCCTTAATATTATTTTCCATTGAACCCTATACATGGCGAGTTGAAAGCTAAGAGTTGAAAGTAGTGAAGAGTTGAAAGTTCAAAGTGAAGAGTTTAAAGTAAGTAATGGCTGCACGTTGCTTTTGTTCCGTATGTAATGGCTCATGCTTTTAGTTGACCATAGTGCCAACTGATTGCTGATAACCAATAGCTAATTGCTGACAGCAATTAGCTATTTAAATATCATATTTACTTAATCTCCTGTACAAGGCAGTCCTGGTGATACCCAACTCTTTAGCCGCACGGCTGATATTTCCCTGATGTTTTTCTATTACCTTCATAATCGTATTCTTTTCAAGGTTCTCGAGGTTGGTATCATCTTCCGCCTGGGTCTTTGTATTGACTGATTCGATCGGAGAAAAGATGAGATCAGCAGCTGTCAGCTTATTTCCTTCGGCCATGATAACGGCGCGTTCTATCGTATACTGCAATTCGCGCACATTCCCCGGAAAATGATACTGCATGAGCTTATCAGCCGCCCGGGCATCGAGCTCACTCTGCGGTTTCAGATATTTATCGCAATACACCTTGATAAAGTGATTAGCCAGTAAAATAACATCTTCTCCTCTCCTTCTCAGCGGAGGCACCATTATTTCAACCGTGTTGATCCGGTAAATAAGGTCTTTACGGAAGCGGCTGTCACTGGCAAGCTCCTGGAGCGGAACATTGGTTGCACAAATCAGGCGTATATCAACGGGAACCGCATCATTGCTCCCCAGTCTCTGTATCTTCCTGTTTTGGAGCACTGTCAGAAGTTTCGCCTGCTGTTGCAGGCTTATATTTCCAATTTCATCCAGGAAGAGTGTCCCCCCGCTGGCAGCCTCGAACCGCCCGGTACGATCCTCCCTGGCATCCGTAAAAGCTCCTTTTTTATGGCCGAATAACTCACTTTCAAATAATGTTTCTGTTAAAGCGCCAACATCAACCTTTATAAATGGTTTATCCTTGCGGAGAGATTGTTTATGTATGGCTTCGGCTATCAGATCCTTACCTGTTCCATTTTCTCCTAAAATCAGGATATTGGCATCAGTAGGGGCAATTTTCTTTATTTTGTAGAAGATCTCTGCCATGGCTTCCGACTCACCGATAATAGCCGTGACATTTTCATCCTTCTGAATAGTCTTCTTCTTACCGGGTGCTTTTGCCTGTTGTTCCAGAGCTTCATCTATCGTCTGCAATAGTTTTTCATTCTGCCAGGGTTTCACCACAAAGTCAGAAGCTCCTTCTTTCAGGGATTTCACAGCCAGATCTATTCCGCCATAAGCTGTAATCATAATTACGGCAGCAGCAGGGTGCATTTGTTTAACCTTCCGCAGCCAGAACAGGCCTTCATTTCCCGTATTGATCGAACTCTTAAAGTTCATGTCAAGCAGGATCAGGTCGAATTTTCTGACTGCCAATAATGATGGGATATTTTCCGGGTTTTTCTCTGTGACTACTTCCTTTGCCCTTGGCTTGAGCAGTAACCTTACAGCCGTAAGAACGTCTGTGTCGTCGTCTATAATCAGAACTGAAGCGTGTTTTAATTGCATAAGCTTAGAAGCCGTAAATCAAAAATACATATTAATCCCGTATCAAGGTCATCCAGGCTGCCAAAATACGGGAGTGTCTTCTGTTACATAGACGCTGTACAAAAAGATTGGTTACAAACAATGATAATAAAACGGCTTGCTGCAAATGAAAAAGCGGGAAAAACATTGCTGCTTTTCCCGCTTTATAAGTCTGAAACGATCTCTATTCCAGGCTCTGTTATTATTTAGGATTCAGTATCGTCCCTATCCTTGCATCAATATCCTGTAAATGATATTTACTCATTCCGGAGAACGATGGTATTGCCTTTTTAATATCACTTCTCAGGTTGATCAGATGCGCTCTGGCGATACTTGAAACGTCAGAAGCTGTCGGATCGGCAGGCCTGAATACCATTCCCCCCATTGACTGAGGCGCCGGAGCCTCCAAAAGTTTCGAGAGGTTTTCGACATAGGCCTTTTGCAGGTTTCTTCTGTAAACATCAATAGAAGAATGCTTGCCTAATTCAGACCAGATACCACTTTTCAGATCAGCAAATAGATTGAATACGGTATAAGCGCCTTTTCCGTTCAAAGCCTCCGCGGTGATCAGTCTGGTGCTGGTATTGGTCTTCTGTAAACGGCTGAGTGTTCCTGACTGAACGCTTCTGATCATATTGACAGGATCAATACCGGTCTGGCTGATGAGCTTCTTGTTAATTAACCATGACGGAGTAGCAAACAATTGTGCATTCAGGAAATTCATTGCTTCCTTCTGCTTGCCAAAGGGCACGTTCTGATAAACAACACCTGCTTCTTCCACCGTCTTAGGGGTATTGTAAACTCCGCCCACGTTCTTTACCACGTGTCCCATATAACGGGAATATTGATTGACCACTTCAGAATAAAGACTTCTTGCATTGTCATAGCCTTCATTTGGTTCTCTTGTCCACTGTATCAGGTTTGGCAAAATACGTTTCAGGTTCTTAATTCCATAAGAACTTGCCACCATTGCATTATCTCCGAGATCTTCACTCTGGCAGCGGGGATCATTAGGGTCTGATTCGGTACCAAACCAAAGACGCTTGTTCTTCAGTTTGCTGATCACCCATTTGTTTAATCCGCTTGCCTCTTCGGCCGTTGTCTTATATTCAGGGAACCAGCGGTATCCCCACTCTATAGCCCACTGATCGTAATCACCGATACGTGGAAATAATCCCTTTTCGCCAATCTTGTCTTCGGGCTGGGCCACATAGTTAAAACGCGCATAGTCCATGATGGAAGGAGTATGTCCGTTTGCTTCCACCCACTGTTTATCGCGCAGTTTTTCAACCGGAACGGTTGAGGAAGAACCGAAGTTATGACGAAGCCCTAAGGTATGACCAACTTCATGTGATGAAACAAAACGGATCAGCTGTCCCATTAGTTCATCATCAAATTTCATCTTTTGTGCACGCGGATCAACTGCTGCTGTCTGAATAAGATACCAGTTTCTTAACAGGCTCATCACGTTGTGATACCAGTTGATATGGGTCTCCAGGATCTCTCCTGTGCGCGGATCGTGGATATGCGGGCCGCTTGCATTTGGAATATCTGATGGTTTATAGACAATGGCACTGTGCCGGGCATCATCAATACTCCAGTCTTTATCTTTCGGAGCTTCTTTTGCTATAATAGCATTTTTAAAGCCTGCTTTTTCAAAAGCTACCTGCCAGTCGTTTACACCCTGTACCAGGTAAGGAACCCATTTTTTGGGTGTAGCCGGATCGATATAAAAAATGATAGGTTTTTTGGGTTCAACCAGTTCTCCTCTTTTGTATCTTTCGATATCCTCATCTTTCGGTTCAAGCCGCCACCTGGTGATCATCGAAACTCTTTTTACTCCCTGCGGATTTGAATCAAAATCAACATACCCGGTAGCAAAATATCCTACACGCGGATCAAAATGACGGGCCTGCATCGGCTTCGAAGGGAGTAAAACCATTGAACTGTTAAGTTCGTATGTTAACGGCCCTCCTGGAGATCCACCCATCATTCCCATTTGGGGACTTGGAGTTCTTGTATACGTTTTAACAGTACGTATTTCAATATTCATCGGAAATGAGCGTATCTCCTGGATATAACTGCGGTCGGGCTGGAGTCCTCCGAGAGAAAGCATCTTTTTCACTTCAGCGTGAAAAAAGAAAACATCATTATCGCCATTGAGGTAATCGGTCACATCGATAACCGAACCTTTGGATTTTTTTACTGAATCCTGGGCATAAGCTTTAACATCGAAAGCTGCTACAATAGGCTGTAAAT
>JBQGEO010000296.1:0-5227 GCA_052039655.1 Pararcticibacter sp. | reverse complement strand
ATTACCCCCTCAGATGCTATGGCTGGATGACGTCCCACCATTGGCTCCGATGAACTTGCAGGCAACCGTTGTGGATAATGCTGTTTCTCTAAAATGGGAAGAACCAATGAAAGGAAGGGATGGAGAAAGCGCTTCCGGTTACGTTGTATATCGTTTTCCTTCTACAGGAGTTATTAATCTGCAGGATGCATCGAAGATCCTGAAGATAAGTTTTAACAATATCACGAGCTATAAAGATGAAACAGCAGGGAATGGCTCTTACTTTTACGTAGTTACCGCACTGGATCATTTGAAGAATGAAAGTCCTGCGTCTAATCATGTCCTGATATCACTTCCACATGCAAATTAATCTATAAATGGAAAAGGGCCGGATTAAATCCAGCCCTTTCCCATTTATTAGAAATATCCTTATTTCTTTTCAGGCAACAAAACGAACTTAATCATATTGTCCCCGCTTAAGTAAGTATTAGCAGCAGACTTCAGGCTTTCAGGTGTAATTTTCTTTAAAGAGTCAAGGTATGTAAGAACTCTTAAAGGGTTTTCATTCAACTGATAGCTTGCAGCAAGATATCCAGACCAGAAACCATTCTGTTTCAACTGGGTTTCTGTTGTTCTTCTTTCTTCTGCCAGATATTTTTCTATATCTACTGCCTGTGCACCATTTTTCCTGATCTTTCCTATTTCTTCCAGTGTGGCGTTGACCAGCTTGTCTACATTAGAAGGTGCACAACCGAAACTTACAGTCACAGCATACCTGTTTCTTGGGAACTTACTATAACTTGCTCCTGCACCAGGACTGTACACTCCACTCTCCTCTTCTCTCAAACGCTCTATCAGCTTTATCTGAAGTACTTCAGCCAGCGCATCTAACTGGTGATTATTCTCTTCATTATAAGTGTAACTTCCGGGAAAGACGAGTCTTACCGTCGCTTTGTCTTCCTGTCCTTTATAAACGTTCTTCGTTAATTTCCCTGACGGAGGATGGATCCCAAGATCTTTTGCTTCTTCCTTCCGGCCTGTAGAAGGAAGCGCTCCCAGATATTGTTCGAGCAAGGGCCGGATTTCATTTTCCTTAAAACTTCCAACAATTGTAAACGTAAAATCGCCAGCATCGGCAAAACGATCTTTATAAATCGAATAAGCTTTATCAAGATCTATCTGCTCAATTTTCGCACTGCTTGGACCCGTACGGCGAACATTATACCCTCCAAGAACCGCAGAAACAGTATCCGAAAACACACTTGCCGGGTCACTTTCCCTGTTTGCAAGAGAGCCTTTCTGCTGCTGAATGAGCGACTTAAATATCTCTTCATCTTTTCTCGGCTTTGTAAAATACAAGTACACCAGCTGAAGCGCGGTTTCAAGGTCTTTTGGCGCAGAAAAAGCAGAAATTCCTTCAGAACGTTCTGAAATGTATGGACTTACCGATATCCTTTTTCCTGTGAGCATTTTTGGAAGTTGAATCGGATTGAATTCTGCGATACCGCTTGCATCCACGAGAGCAGAAGCAGCCGATGCCGACTGATAATCAGCGTCAGAATAAAGAGAAGTACCGCCGGGACTAAATGCATTAATAAGTATCTCATCATTTTTAAAATCCGTAGGCTTTAAAACTACCTTCACCCCATTGCTGAGCTTAAGTTCGGTTACACCAATCTCACTTATCTTTTTCTCGCTAACTACCTTTCCGGCTGCAGGTTTCGATTCAAGAAGAGGTTTATCTGACACCTGATCAACATATGCAGTTATCGGGCTGCTTTTAACAGACTGGATCCAGCTGTTTACTGTCGCCTCTACAGGAAGAGTAGCCGTCTCCTTTTCAGGAGCCATAATCACAACATCCCTGTTCTGGTCTGTCAGATATCTGGCTGTAATAGAGTTTACCTCATCAAGGGAAATGCCTGGCATAACCTCTTTTGAAAAATTGTATTCATATGCAATACCGGGACTAGCTTCGCCTTTCAAAAAGTACTGAAGATACTCCTGCACATATTGCTCGGAAGAGGTTTTATCCCTTTCCTTATAAGCTGCTTCCATACCAGTCAGATAAGACTGTTTCGCACGGTCCAGCTCCGTAGAAGTAAATCCAAATTTGCGGGCTCTTTCAATCTCCGTAAATACGGCTTTAAAACCACTTTCGAGTTCTCCTGGCTTAGCCACCACAACAGCAGCCGCCACATCAAGACCGGCCATAAAATCTCCGATACTGCTTTCTCCCTGAAGAAACGGGGGATTCGCCTGCTTCATTAACTCCGAGAACCGGGCACCCATCATTTGATTATAAAGAGACCTGATGATACTATTTCTCATATCATTCGTCGTTTTCAAATCGGCAGCAGGATGCTTCACGAGAACCTGGGCAACAGTGTAAGGCATTTCCTTATCTGTAACCGCAATAAATTGATTCTTATTAAGGAGAGGAATAGAATACTTGGTACGCTCTGCAGGCTTTGCCGGGTTTTTCAGGTCAGAGAACATCTCTTTGATCATTTGCTCCACCTGTTTCACATTGATGTCGCCCACTACAATTAAAGCCTGTAAATCCGGCCGGTACCAGGTATTATAAAAGCCTTTTAAGGTTTCCGGCTTAAAGTTCTTCAAAATATCATCCGTTCCGATCGGGAGACGGTTAGCATAGCGCGAACCATTAAAAAGCACGGGAAGATATTTATTCTGCATCCTTTGCTGAGCACCTTTCCCTAATCTCTTTTCTTCAAGGATCACACCTCTTTCTTTTTCAATTTCAGCCGGATCTAAAAGTGCGCTCTGAGCCCAGTCACGCATAATCTGCATCCCGTTTTTAAACAGAACCGGATCATCTGTAGGCAATGGCAACTGATACACCGTCTCATCAAAGCTTGTATAAGCATTTAAATCTGCACCGAACCGTACTCCCGATTTCTGAAGATAGTTTACGAGGTCATTTTTAGGAAAGTTCTTCGTTCCGTTAAAGCTCATATGTTCAATAAAGTGGGCGAGTCCAAGTTGCTGCTCGTTTTCCAGGATAGATCCTGCTTTTAACGCCAGATAGAGCTGGACACGTTCTTTAGGCTCAGTATTCCTGCGAATATAATACGTAAATCCGTTGGCCAGCTTTCCCGTTTTAACGGCAGTATCCAGAGGGATCACTTCAGAAGAGGTGGATACCGTACTGCTTTTTAAGTTTTTCTTTGTTTGGGCCTGTGCATACCCACCCGTAAATAAGGATAAGGCCACCAGGTAAACCCAGAGTTTATTGGATCTTTTCATATTGTTTTAGAAGAATTAAATTTCTGTTTGTTACGGTGCCATCAAACCCAGGCTCCGTTTCTTGCATTGCTCTACAAGAGCGTAAATGTAACGAGCTTTTTCTTTAATTCTTATGCACTAAATCGCATTTTTTATGTACTTTCCTCCCTTAAGTGAGGTAAATAACCTAATCAGGATGAATCAGAGAATTCAAAAGTTAATAGAGTTGTCAGGAAAAAAAAGCCGGCGGATTATCGGTCTGATGTCGGGAACATCTCTTGATGGCCTCGATATTGCCTTATGTAAGATCAGCGGAAGCGGATTGAATACTCAGCTTACTATTGAAAAGTTCGAAACCATATCTTATACCGAAGAAATTAAAAATGATATCCGCGGGATTTTTTCCAGACAACAGATTGATCTGCAAAAGCTCACTCTCTTAAACGCAAAGATAGGACAACTTCATGCCGGTTTAGTATTGTCTGCATTGAAACAATGGGAAGTTCATCCGGAGGATATCGACTGCATCGCAAGTCACGGACAGACAGTTTATCATGCACCCAAACGTCTGCATAAATTAGAAAATTACCCCAATGCCACCTTGCAAATCGGAGATGGAGACCACATTGCTGTAAACACCGGGATTATCACCCTGAGCGATTTCCGGCAAAAGAATGTAGCGGGCGGAGGAGAAGGAGCACCCCTGGCAGTTTATGGCGATTATATCCTGTTCTCCTCAAAGGATGAAAACAGGATTCTGCTTAACATAGGTGGAATAGCAAACTTCACTAAATTACCGGCAGCAGGAATGGATGTAGTCTGTTCGGATCTGGGTCCCGGCAATACACTCATCGACGCCTTGTGCATACAGCATTTTAATAAACCCTTCGATCCCGAAGGTTCCATTGCCCGGTCCGGAAAGGTCAGCGAGCAATTGCTGGAAACGATGTTGGCCCATCCCTTCTTCCAGGAGGAATTTCCCAAAACGACAGGCCCGGAATTATTCAATACAGACTTTATTGAAGCAGCCCGGGCTGCTTCCGGATTTGATCTGCCCGATCCCACAGATTTAATCGCTACAGCAACAGCACTTACCGCTAAAACGATCACCTCGGGAATAAAAAAAGCAACGTGCAATATGCCCTTCACTTTATACGTGAGCGGAGGAGGATGTCATAATTCCTATCTCATGGAACAAATCCAAAACGAACTTCCTTCTGTGACGGTCAGGCTAACGGAGGAACTGGGCATAAATGCGGATGCAAAAGAAGCTGCTTTATTCGCGCTTCTCGCAAACGAAACATTGTGTGGTTCAAAGGTCTGTGCTGGCATAGAGCCAAGTGTAACAATGGGTAAGATATCACTTCCCGACTAAAGGAAGATTAAAACGGATAAGCATCAGCCGGCAGTCTTCACTCCCTGCTGATGCTTATATATTTTTAGAAGATCCGGTAAGCTAAACTTACAATCCAAAGATTCTGCTTCTGATCGTATTTGCTGCTCTTACTAACATTCGAGAACCCAACTTCGTATCTCAGATCAGCCGAAAAACTGGCGATATCTACCCCAGCACCAATCTGACCACCCCATGCCTGGTTCTTGTAATCCGAGATATTCGTTACATCCTCGTAAGCCGTATCAAAGTCGGCATCGTTGCTTAACATGAACGATATGACAGGGCCTGCCATCACACGTACGCCAAGCAGATCCGGGCCAAACCTTTTTCCTATCAGTACAGGTACATCCAGGGTGGTAAATTTAACTTCACCTTTTGCAATACGGTCAGCACTTATTTCATTTTCAAATTCGCTCCCTTTTGTACCTAGATACAACTCAGGCTGTACAAAGAAAGCCGGTGTACTTACCCGTGCCCAGAATCCGGCGCTATAGCCAAGCCTGTTCTGCTGATCTGCAAAATCGTTCTTCAGCTTCGCAATGTTAAGTCCTCCCTTAATACCAAATCCCAGCTTTGGAAGCTGGGCATAAGTTGTTGCACCCA
>JBQGEO010000295.1:0-6503 GCA_052039655.1 Pararcticibacter sp. | reverse complement strand
AGTTATAGATTATGAGTGATGTGTTATGAGTTATGAATTATGAATTATGATCACTAGCAAATTATTGTCTTTTTCGCACGCCTGCTACTTATAACTTATTACTTAAAACTTAAAACTCTCATCCTCCCTTTTCTCAACTTTCCACTTTAAACTTTCCACTTTCAACTTAGAGCTTGCCGCTTACCTCAGATGATTGCCTCAACTGCAAAGCTGTGTCCAGCACAACCGACTGCGGCTTCTTTGGCTTGGATGATGATTTTAGCTTACTTAAGAGCAGATCAATCACCTCTGCCGATATTTCCCTGATCGGCTGAGTGATCGCTGTAATAGAAGGATTGCTCAGCTGGAAAACATCATGATCATCAAACGCTATGACAGCCAGGTCGTCAGGTATCTTCAAGCCAAGTTTGTAAATGGCCCGCAGCCCGCTTACGGCAAGATAATTGGTACCAAATAATACGGCATCCAGTTCTTTGTTCTCCGAGAGAAAAGCGGATACGTGTTTCATGATATCCTCAGGATTATTGCTATAGGGAATTTCGCAGATATACTGATCCTTGTCATGCTCAGCCAGGGCACTCTCATAGCCTTGCAAGCGTTCCTGCATCTGCGACTGCTGCGAGTACAGGGTAATAAAGCCGATCTTTTTAAAACCTTTGCTGACCAGGTGCTTAACAGCCTGATAGGAACTTCCATAGTTGTCGATACCAACATAGTCGGTAGTCACTTCGGGAAGATTTCTGTCAAACAGAACAACCGGGGAGCCCGAGCTGATCAGTGCATTGATATCCTCCTCCACTCCTTTGGGGGCAGCAATGATGTAACCATCTACATGCCGTTCCTGGAACATCTGGATGAGTTCCCTGGTCTTCTCAGGATCATTGTCTGTACTGCAATACAGGATCTTATACCCGTTTTTGTATGCATTATCCTCAATGAGCCTGGCGATATTCGCAAAAAAGGGATTGGAGATATCTTCCACCATCAATCCGATGGTATTCGACTTGCCGGTTCTGAGACTTCTGGCCAGTGAGTTGGGCTTATATCCCACTTCCGCTATATATTTCTGAACGCGCTGCACCAATTCTTCACTGATCCTCTTTTCTTCAGCTCTTCCATTCAGGATGAAAGAAACCGTAGTTACAGAGATATTCAGGCTTTTAGCGATATCACTAATTGAAAGTTTTTTCTTCACTTCAGAGAATTATGAATGAGTTCAAAGATAGTATTTATAACGCAAGACGAAATAATATTCTTCCTCATCACTTCTTATTTCCCTGATTTACAACAGAGATACTGGCCTTTTCCTCCGGAGAATTAAAGCTCTCCGTAATTAAATGCAGCTGACCTCCGCTGAATGAGCCTGCCGGAATTTCAATTTCAACGCTCTTTGATTCTCCCGGCAGCAATGAAAAGAAATTATCTGTGTAGAAGGCCGGCTTTATAATCGCCCCCTTGTCATCTGTTAGTTTTAAACGGGTAAAGAACGCCAGCGAAGTTCCTGGATTGGATACGGCGGCGCTGAGCAGTGTTTTACCGGTACTCTTCCTGGCAGTTGCTTTAACCTTCAGCTCAGTTGCCGGAAGCTTATTGATATCAGAAAATCCGGAGACTGCCGGACCGGTCAATGTCCACGCTCCTTTATACTGGTCTTTTGAACGCCAGTAGAATGCATCATTCACTACCTTTCCGGACGCATCCTTCAGTTGCAGCTTAATGAAGTGTACCTGAGAAATATTTTCCGGAAAATCAATTTTGATAGCGTCTTTTACCAAACCGTCTGATGGGATATCGATCACTTTTGACTGGTTAAACACTACCTTCGATTGCAGATCATATACAGTTGCTTCCACCCTGTACTTACTAAAAGGGGCACGGTAATCGTTGTAAACTGAAACTGTATTTTTCAGGTAGTCGAACTGAGGATGAAGAGGCGCAAGACCATTCTGGGAATAATAGAGTGCTGCTGTTGGTTCCAGTGACCAGTCATACATGCGGCTTCCGGTTTGGGGCAGCGGACTGTTATGATACCAGAACAAAAAGCCTGAGGCAAAGCGGTCTCCAAAATTAAACTTGTTATAATTCCATACCTCCCAGATTGCCCGGAAGTTCAGGGCTCCTACCAATTGGGCTTTACTGGCAAATTCAGCAATGGAAGAAGATTTACCGAACTCGTCTACAGCCTGTCTGTACTTGGTCGTTACCTGGTGAAAGCCTCCGCCGTCGAGATAGTTCCATACAGTATCGCTGATAGGCCAAAGATCTTTGGCAGGCATCATTTCCTGTAAAGATTCGAGGGTTGGCAAACAGGGAGTTCCGTACTCAGGATTAAAGCCATCGACACGGCTGCCTCTCGGGGAAGCAGTGTTCTCGAAGTATTGCATCGGGTTCTCGTACTTATAGGGGCTTCCGTCGTGGATTCCGCAGCATTCGCTTTGGACCTGGTAACCGATGGTGCTGTCGAGACGATAGATCAGTTCACGGGCGCCTTTTATTTCCGTGGCTTCATTTGCTGAAACGTAATAAGCAGATGAGGCATGTGAGCGGATCCGTTTAACTGTATTTTCCATATTCTTAAAATACAGGGCAGTGTCAACCGGGAACCGGGTGTCGCCGGTGATCCAGAACTCGGACCAGACCATGAGTCCCATTTCGTCGCACAGCTGGTAGAAATAGTCAGACTCGGCAATACCGCCTCCCCACAAACGGATCAGGTTGAGTCCGGCCTGACGGGTATATCTCAGTTCTGTATAGGTACGATCTTCGGTATTGCGCAGCATCGCTTCGGGTATCCAATTGGTACCTCTCACAAATACGGGATGACCGTTTACATAAAATCTCCTCGATTGATCAGGAGTGTTCTGATCTGAAGTTATTTCCCGGATTCCGAAACGGACAGACGACTTGTGACTGACCTGTTTGGATGCAGTTTCAAATTTGAGGTTCAGTGTGTAAAGGTTCTGCTTCCCTTTATTTACCGGCCACCAGAGCTTCGGATTTTTAACCACCAGCTGTTTGTATTGCTCCGGACGGAACATGACGGTTTTTCTTTCGTGCGGAGCCAGGCTGACAGCTTGCTGAAAGCGAATCCCATTCTCGCTGATCACACCTGAAACTATCCCTTTCTGAGCTTTTGAAGAAGCATTTACCACTTCAACAGATACCGTTTCCCTGGACGATGTGGTGTCCGGAAGCGGCAGCTTTGACTGAACGAAGGCGTTTTCCAGCAGTACATCGCCGGTCGCGTACAGTTCCACGTCCTTCCAGATCCCCGTGTTACGATCCCTGATCCCATCGGGCGCTGTAAAATCCCAACCCACACTCATCAGCATCGTTACATTCTTCCCGATCTCTCCGTCTCCCCCGTTCTTATTTTCTCCTACAGCACCCTGACGATTATTATTTGCACGGTTGCTTGTTCCCGGAATATCTACCGGCAGAACATTTATTGCCAATACATTTTTAGTTTTCAGAGAGGCTATGGAAGTAATGTCGAAGCTCTGTGAGTTAAACATGCCGGCCATATCGCCCAGTTTTTTCCCGTTCAGCCAGATTTCAGACCGGTAGTTTATTCCGTGGAATTTCAGCCAGATCTTCTTTCCGGCAAAACTGGCAGGAACTGAGAATTCAGTCCGGAACCAGTAATTATAGAAATCCCTGCCTGCATCTGCGATATCAGGGATCAGCTTTCTTTCTTTCCGGTTATTGTCCCCATAGTAAGGCTCGGGATAGACCTTATTGCTTACAAGCGAATTCAATACGGTTCCGGGCACAATCGCAGAATACCAGTCGCTGCTCTTGTATCCTGCCTTTGAAAGCTCGGCTCCACCGGCTTTTACATCACCGGCTTTCTTTATTTTCCATTCTGTTTTCCCGTTGTAGCCTTTCTGAGAGCGGAGGAAAATAGAATTCTCAGAAGATGCTTTACTCAGAGAAGCACTTGTCTGTGCATGAACAGTTGACTGCCCCCAGAGAAATGGAAGCAGGAATAATAAATGGTGTTTCTTCACTTTATGATCCTGGTTTATTTTTTAATTAATCTTGCTACATAGCCCCGCCTTTCGCGAGGTTTAACCAGACCGACGAGTGCTTACTCACATCGATCATTTTCATTTTAAAGTCTTTTGCATTGTGATCGTCATTCAGACTGTCTTTCCATATGCATCTGGTTGTTTTCCGTCACCAGGAAAGGAAAGACCGGCCTTAAGGAGATCGGATCGCGTCAGCAGTGCCTTTGTTCCTTTGATACCGAACCAGCAAAAGCCGTCCTTAATATTTTTATTCTGATTTATTTAATAAAACAAATTAACTAAACCAGTAAATGAGGCCTTTCCTTATACGTCTTCCATAAGAACTCGCCAAAAATGGTATTCGCCCAGGCAAACCAGGAGCGAGTGAAGTTTTTAGGGTCGTTCTTATAGAAGGTTTCGTGCATAAAACCGGTATCACCATGAGTTTTACTGAGAACTTCAACACATCGCTTAATTTCAGCATCATCCGTGCTGGTGAGCCCGCGCATGACGATACTCAGGGGCCAGATCATGCCATCCTTCTCAACGTGAGGGCCACCGTATCCTTCACCGGCAGTTCCTTTGTAGAAATATGGATTGTCTTCTGACCAGATAAACTTACGGGTGTTCTGATAAACAGGATCGGATACTTCCACAGCTTTCAGGTAAGGCAATGACATCAGGCTCGGAACATTGGCATCATCCATGAAAAGCTGATTTCCGTATCCGTCTACTTCAAAAGCATAGATCTTCCCGTATTTTTTATGGTCAAAAGTGGCATACTGTTTCAATGCTGTTTCCACTTCATTTGCCAGAGCCGTTAACTCAGATGCAGTCTGCGTATCTTTTGCAATTGCGGTCATCATTTCAGCCGCCTCTCTTAAACTGACAACAGCAAAGAAATTTGAAGGAACCAGGAACTGATAAAGAGTTGCATCATCGCTAGGCCTGAAGGCAGAGCAAATGAGGCCAACAGGTTTAACCGGAAACCCGTATCCTGCCATAGGCTGAGTATCGGAAGCCTTGGGGGTAGTTCGCTGAAATTTGTAGGGTCCCTGACTCCCCTTTTTCTGCTGTTCTTTAAAAGTCTTGAGTATCGCTTTTATAGCTTCCTGCCACTGCTGATTAAAGGGCTGGGTATCCCCGCTTGATTTCCAGTAATGATAGGCCAGGCGAATAGGATAACAAAGAGAGTCGATCTCCCATTTTCTTTCGTGTACTCCCGGCTTCATATCGGTATGGTCAGTCGACCATTCCCCTTTTTTATTGGGATCATGATAAAAAGCGTTCGCATAGGGATCCTTCAGCACATACGTTGTCTGCCTGTTGATCACCCCGGCAATAAGCTGCTGCAAAGGTTTGTCCTGTTTGATGAACTGCATATAGGGCCAAACCTGGGCACTGCTGTCACGCATCCACATCGCATCGATATCGCCGGTAATGACATATGTATCAGGAACTCCGTTCTTTACTTCGGGGAATACCGTAGTATCAAGGGTATTTGGAAAACAGTTTTCGAACAGCCACCCTAATTCAGGGTTCTTTACATTTTTCTTAAACTCGGCTATGGCCTTTTCAACAGCTTTACTGGTAAACTTCCTGGAACCTGCAGCAGTTCTCACAACCGGAAAACTCTGAGGTGCAGCAAAGGCAAAATTGTTGCTCAATACATACCCGGCCCCTAAAGCCCCGGCAGTCCTAATGAATGTCCTTCTTTTCATATTTGTGTGTGGTTTTATCAATTGGAGTGAACGTATCTTCTTTTCATTGAAACTATTGATCAGTTAATTCTAATTGGTGTTCAGTATCTCTAAGAAAGCTCATTTCAAACATACACAACTAAATTGATTTAGCGAACTATCATTCGAAAATTTTACATCCGGAGCCATATCATACTCCGGTTATCCGTCCACAGCGCAGAATGTCTTTACGCCGTGGACGGGAAGATTCAGATTCTTACTTTTTGATTACAGGCCTTACCTGGTGTTCCGCTCTATCCTGAATGAATAGGAGTTAGAATCCACCCCGGGGATTTCATAGTTCGGCAAAGGACCCGGACCGCAGCTGGCGTTACCGATCCCTCTTTGCATATAGTCCAGAGAAAGGATCACTTCGGGCTTTCTTATTTCAGGAATAGAGAATACCCTCACTGCATTCCACAGATCCTGATCCAGATAATGGAGAGCGGTGAAGTTCAGCTTGTCCTTCGACCGGATTTTAATCCCTTCGTTGTTGGCATCTGTCAACTTAAGCCACCTGATATCTTCGCGATTTCCCATACTCTGAGAACGGACATAGTATTCTCCTGCGTCATTCACAGTAGTAGAATAAACTCCAAAATACGCGGCAGCTTTACGGTCCGCATAATTTTCCATTGGTCCCCTTCCATACCATTCAACCTGTTCCAGTTCCGGGATCAGCGACATCTGCAGACCAAGCCTCGGAACCCGGTACGCATCTTTTGTGTTGTCAAAAGTAGCTTCCACATCAATA
>JBQGEO010000294.1:0-6500 GCA_052039655.1 Pararcticibacter sp. | reverse complement strand
AAAACCTTCCAGGATATAGGAATACCTGTTTTTTGAAGCATTGGAATAATTCAGGGCAGCAAATTCCACGGAGAACACGTTCTGATCGTAGTTTAGCACAATTTCTCTAGACTCAGTGATGGAATGCCCGAGTACCATTTTCCCGTCAAGGAGCTCACCGGGTTTTATATCCTGGTTGAAGAGTTGAAAGCCCGTGAGCACGACCTGCGGTACACGTCTGTTGATACCGATACGATCAGGACGAAAAATATTAAAGCCATTTGCACCGCCAAATATCAACTCGCCCTGCCTGGTCTTAAGAGCTGCATTCTCGTTAAACTGCCAGCCTTGCAAACCATCCATTTTATCGTAATTCCTAATGGTGAAATTATCAGAGGGATGTTCTTTTTTTACCAGAATATTTGAGATGCCATTGGGGGTACTTACCCATATATTACCGCTTCTGTCTTCCAGAATAGTAAGAATGGTATTATCGGCAAGCCCATTTTGCATCCGGAGTGTTTCGAATTTATTATCAGAAGGTTTATAAATGTTGAGCCCTTCCTGGGTTCCTATCCACATCCAACCACGGGCGTCTTCAAGAATAGAAATGACGTTATTGTTGCTCAGGCTTTTTACATCGCTTTCAGAATGGGCGAAGTGGATGAACGTCCCGCTTTTCCTTGTCCATACGTCGAGGCCGTTGTCTGTACCTATCCAGATATTGCCCTGGGCATCCTCCTCCAGTGCAGCTATGTAATCTGATTTTATGGTGAATTTTCCAGGTCCGGATCTGAACTGTTTTATGAGCTGTCTTTTCTTATCGAAAACATTTATACCTCCTGCCAGAGTTCCCACCCAGAGATTCGCACGCGAATCCTCAAATACCTCCCACACACGGTCATCAGAAAGTGACTTCGGATCGGAGCGGTTCTTCCGGTCATGCGTAAATTGATTTCCGTCTAAGCAGTCCAGTCCTACGACGTAAGTTCCGATCCACAGTTTTTTCTGCCGGTCGATCCAAAGGCTTACCACGACGTCGTTAGAAAGACTGTTGGCCTGGTTCTCCTGATGCCTGAAACTTTTGAAAACGTTGTGATGACGGTCAAAATAAAGCAGCCCTCCCCCGTTTGTACCGATCCATAAATTCCCTTTATCATCTTCTACGAAGCGGTTCACATCTTCATAAGGCAGACTGCGCGCATCCCCCTGCCGGTGAGAATAAAGAGGGAATTTTATAATTCCTTCATTGTAATAACTGATGCCCCGCTTGAAGGTACCTACCCACACTGTTCCTGTGTTATCGGTATAAATAACAGGCGTACTGTTTTGGGCGACGGTCTTTTCGTCGGATTCATGATTCAGAAGGAACTGCACCTGCCTGTTTTTTTTGTCAATAAGGTTGATTCCTCCATGATCTGTTCCGAGCCATATAATGCCTCTGTTATCCTGACTGATGCTATAAATGTTATTCGTATTTAACCTGAACGAACCGGAACTTACGGTATATTGCTCTATTCCCCTGCCCTGCTTGCTTATAAAGAAGACACCGAGGGGACGGTCTGTGGAATAGACCCATGCCTCGTTATCAGCATCCGTAAAAATCCGGTATGCAGCATTTTCCGGATCAGAGGATATTTTTATCTTCCTAATGAGCTTGTTGCTTTTTGTGCTGACCACAGTTATCCGGCCATTCCGGTGGATCACCCAAATATTCCCGTCGCGGCTTAAAGCGAGCGATGTTGCAGGTGCAGAGGAAGCGGTATGCCAGAGAAGGCGTGCCTTCTTGTCCTGTTCATTGT
Organism: Pararcticibacter sp.; assembly: GCA_052039655.1. GTDB lineage: Bacteria > Bacteroidota > Bacteroidia > Sphingobacteriales > Sphingobacteriaceae > Arcticibacter. The sequence goes on along the minus strand of JBQGEO010000294.1, from coordinate 4,719 downwards.
ACTGATATACACCATCGCTTGTTATCATCCAGAACCTACCATTCCCATCCCCTCTTATATCGGTAAGCCGACCGCCCACCCCTATCTGTTTCAGGAACAGAGCGGGACGTCTGTCAAAGTTTTCCTTCTGAGGATCATATATGACGTATCCGGACCGGGTCTGTACCCATAGTTTACCATGTGGTCCCGCCTGGATGTTCATAATATTATCATCATTCAGAGAAGTGGTATCCCTACGGTTGTGCTTAAATATCCTGAAATCATATCCATCATAACGGTTCAGACCAGACATGGTTCCAAACCACATAAATCCTCTTTGGTCTTTTAATATGCTCGTGACCAGATTATGAGATAATCCGTTAGATATATTCAACTGAGAGAACTGGTACCGGGTTGTCTGAGCCAGTATCACCGGGATGCCGAAAACAAGAAGAAAAACAGACAGACGGATCGCTTTCAGCATTGTTTAAAGATTAGTTTTACGGAAACCAGCGGGTTGTCAGATAAGAAGCTAAGTTAATACTTCCTGCTTAATGATCAGCGCTTTATTTGAAAGAATCAGAATCAGGATTCCTCTTTAAGACGTAATTAATATAAGTCGGAAAACAACTAACTTGGCAACCGATTGCATTTCTCATGAAATATCTTTCATAACATTTAGTACATCCTTGCAGTTAAAATGAGACCAGAAAAAGAAGTAACCATATACGACATAGCAAAAGCCCTCAATATATCGCCTGCAACTGTCAGCCGGGGACTTAAAGATCATTCCGCTATCAGTAAAAATACGAGGAAGCGTATATTTGAAGCAGCTCAATCTATGGGATACCGGTTTAACAGCTTCGCAAGCAACTTAAGGCGGCAGAAAACCAATACCATCGGCGTTATCGTTCCGCGCCTGAACAGCGCTTTTATGTCGGACGCCATAGCCGGAATGGAGAAGGTGTTAAACGAAGCCGGCTATAATCTGATCATCAGCCAATCACTTGAAGACACAGGGAAGGAAGAAAAAAATGCAGTTACTATGTTCAATAGCAGGGTAGACGGACTCATCGTTTCGCTGGCCTATAATACCCGGGCTATCCCGCATTTCGAACAATTTATAAGAAGAGGCATACCCCTGATCTTCTTTGACCGCATTTATGAAGATTCCGAATGCCCTTCTATTGTAATTAATAATTACGAGGCCGCCTACGGGATCACTACACATCTTATCGGCGAGGGGTGTAAAAGAATCGTTCACATAACAGGGAACGAGTCGGGAAATGTGTACCGGCAACGGTTTGAGGGATACAGGGATGCTTTAAAAGACGGGGGAATAGAGTGGGATGAACAGTGTCTCATTGTCAATACGCTTACTTCCGGCGACGGAGAACATGCCGCGGAGGCAATCCTCAAAATGAAAAGAAGGCCCGACGGGATCTTTGTTGCCAATGATAATTGCGCGGTGTCCTGCATGTTATCCCTGAAGAGACAAGGGATCAAAGTTCCTGATGATATTGCTATTGCCGGATTTAACAATGACCCAATATCGAGGGTGGCAGAACCCAACCTGACCACTGTTGACTATAACGGTCATGAAATGGGAGAGGTAGCCGCCAAAACCCTGATAGACCGTCTCAGCGGAGCCTCCGTTGCCCCGTTCACCAACAGCCTCATTTTAAAACACAAAATAATTGTCAGAGACTCATCTTTGAAGAGCGACAAGTAAACACTAATAGAAAAAAGACCAGATAAAAAACGGCCCCGCAACTTTTGGTTACGGGGCCGTTTTCAAATGCGGTCTACAAAAATAAGGCGAAAATTACTATCTCTTACCCAAGTACTCCGGGCAACTTGCCTTATAACTTAAAACTTACTACTTATAACTCACTAAAAGATATACTTCGTACTTAAGAAATTAGAAGTCTGTTCAGTCACGATGTCATTAATGAGCTTTTTATTGTTCTCATTCAGTTTGGTTGCCACCAGAGACCGGATGGAGAACGAACGTAAAGCGTCGTGTACAGAAAGCGTACCTTCTGCACTATCCTTACGTCCTGTAAAAGGAAACACGTCGGGACCTCGCTGACACTGAGCATTGATGTTCACCCGGCTTACCAGGTTCACAAAAGGATCTATCAGGGCAGACACTTCCTCGGCATCATTACTGAAAATACTTACCTGCATTCCGTGAGGTGAATCGATCTGGTACTGGATTGGCTCTTCAATTGATTCAAACGGAATCACCGGGATAACAGGACCAAACTGTTCTTCCCTGTACAGCTTCATCTTTTCAGTCACCGGATAAACAACCGCCGGATAGAAGAAAGACGCATGCGTCTCGCCGCCATGCTCATTTACAACCCTGGCACCATTTGCAATGGCATCGTCTATGCACTCCTTCAGATATGCTGGTTTTCCAGGTTCTGTAACCGGGGTAAGTTTGACATCTTTGTCCCATGGCAGGCCGCACTTCATTTTACCGATCTCTTCTCCCAGAAGCTTCAGGAATTCATCTGCAACATCCTTATGCACAAAGATCATTTTGATCGCGGTACAACGCTGGCCATTGAAGGATAAAGCCCCCAGGATACATTCGCTTACAGACAGTTTAAGGTCTGCATTCTTTGTAACAATGGCGGCATTTTTGGCATCAAGACTTAACACAGCTCTTAGCCTGTTAATCTTCGGATGCCGTTTTTTAAGATCGTTGGCGACCTTGCTCGACCCGATAAACGCCAGGACATTGATCTTACCACTCGCCATCAAGCCCGGAGTTACTACGGCCCCGCGACCGTAAATAGTGTTTACAACCCCTTTGGGGAATGATTCCTGGAATGCTTTCAGCAATGGATAGTGAAGCAGGGTACCATGCTTGGGTGGTTTGAATAAAAGAGTGTTCCCCATTAAAATAGCGGGGATAAGCGTAGTAAACGTTTCATTGAGCGGATAGTTAAAAGGCCCCATACAGAGCACTACTCCTATCGGGGAACGCCTTATCTGGGCTACTACCCCTTCCTCAATTTCAAACCTCGACGACTGGCGGTCGATATCCTTAAGCGCATCGATAGTCGCGTTGATATATTCGACAGTACGGTCAAACTCCTTGGTCGAATCAGCGTATGATTTACCGATCTCCCACATGATAAGCTTTACGATCAGATCGCGTTGCTCGCCCATCTTAAAGATGAACCGTTCCATGCATTTAATGCGTCCGTCGATGCTCATGGTCGGCCACTCGCCACGGCCATTGTCATAAGCCGCTATAGCCGCATCAAGCGCTTCTGTCGCCTCCTTTTCCGTACATACCGGGTATGTACCGATCAGCTTTCTCTTCAGCCCTTCAGGAGTGGGAACACATACTGGTGAGTAGACTTCACTCACCGCCCCGTTCCAGGGGCGCATCTCTCCATCGCTGAGATACTCCCGCTGGTGTATCTCCCCGATGAGGAATTCCGGCGGAATCTGATCCTCCGAAACAAAAATTGATTCAAGATTTAACTTTTCACTCATAATCGTGTGTTAATTCGATAATTAAAGGTCCCGGACAGGGAACCCGCATTTTATCATAGCCAAACGTCAGAAGGTAATTGTAATGTTACAAACTTAGACGAATTGTTGTCATCTGCAAACAACCGGGCTTTCAACCGGATTGCTTCCTGCTAAATTTTACAGTAAGAAAACATGGAATCAGATGTGTGCATAAAAAAAGATCCCTGACACCAAAGCCAGGGATCTTTTATATTCTTTGGTTCCTTTTACAAATCTGTGATAGGTTTATATTGAGGAACTAAGGATTTCATTACCACCCAGCCGATCAGGTAGAGAACCGCACAAATGGAGAAGATAATAAAGTAACCTGCCTCTTCCCCCTTAAAGCCCATGAACACCATTTGAGTCTGGCCTGCATAATCAAACAGCACGCCCGAGCTTTTATTGATAATAAATGAACCTAAGCCGCCGGCCATTCCACCAATACCGGTGATAGTAGCGATAGCTTTCTTTGGAAACATATCCCCTACCGTAGAGAATATATTTGCAGACCATGCCTGATGCGCTGCACCTGCTATACCGATGATGATTACCGGAAGCCAGTAAGTATACTTACCTAATGGTTGTGCCAGCAATGCTAACAACGGGAAGAATGCAAAGATCAGCATCGCTCTCATCCTACCCTCGTAAGGATTCATGCCCTTCTTATCAACAAAATAAGAAGGCAGCCATCCTCCGATGATCGCCAGCAGGGTGATCATGTAAAGAACAAATAACGGCAATGCACTTTCAGTTGAATCCATACCGTAAACGGAGCTCAGGTAAGCCGGTGTCCAGAAAAGGAAGAACCACCATACTCCGTCGGTCATGAACTTACCAAAAGCAAAAGCCCAGGTTTGTTTATACTTAAAGCAATCAGCAAACGAAGTCTTCTTCGGAGCCACCTCAGGTGTCGCGGTTATCTCTACAATCTTGATGTCAACCAGAGTGTCCTGCTGAATGTAGGCCAGCTCAAGGGCATTTACTCTTGGATGAACCTCAGGCTTCTTATAAATAAACACCCAGGCCCCCATCCATACAAAGCCAAGGGCTCCGATAATGATGAAAGACATTTCCCAGCCATACGCTGCAGCAATGAACGGAATCGAAACAGGAGCAGCCAGTGCACCTACTGTAGCACCTGCGTTAAAGATACTGGTAGCCAGTGCACGGTCTTTCTTTGGAAAGTATTCGGCAGTCGCCTTG
>JBQGEO010000293.1:0-4693 GCA_052039655.1 Pararcticibacter sp. | reverse complement strand
CGATGTCGATCTTCACTATTCCGATTACTATAATGGCTATTCTGACGAACATAACGGCTGTAAAACGTCTTCTTGATTCCAAGAAAGGCCTGGAAGCTAAAGACAGGGAAGATGCTTTATTGTCATTAGGAAAAAAAGCATCTGTTGTGTTGTTTGTATTGGTGTCGGCAATGAGTATGCAAAAGGTTGCGGCAGAAGATAGGAGTTCCGAATCTCAGGGTATATCTTTTCCAACCCCTAAAGGGATCAGCCGTCAGTTATTCTATTTGCAAAGGGATCCGAATACCAATACGATCATTTGTCAGCTTAACACCGACGAGAAAGGTGCCGTTGACAAAGAGAATCCGGTAAATGTGTTTTGGATGAGGTATGCGGATAAAGGGCAAAAGGCTGATTTGAACTATATTCAGCGTAAGTTTGCTTACGGGATAAACAGCAGGCCTCTTGGTAATGAGAAGTATGAGCTTAAGTTTGTTTCGTACGGGAAATTTCCATTATATCTGATGAAAGATAAATCTGACCAGTATCGTGTTTATGCAACGATAAATAAGAGGCAGATTATATTAAACCGGATTTATGTTCATATAGAGGGAGGTACCTTATTTGTCCCTAATGTAAAGTATGTTGAATTGAGAGGGCTTGATGCCAGTACTGGAGAAGAGGTAACCGAACGAATGAAAGTATAAAGTCCTAATCTGTTTTACGATGAAAAAGAATTTTGTATCTAATTCGCCTGAATCGCAAAGAATGTTCAGGAGCGATTTACTTGAAAGTCTTTCAAAGGTTCCGTTTTATGTGCCTTTAATAGTATATATTCCTGTGATTGGATATATGATCTGGATGGCTTTGGCAGAGGAAAAAATGGAAATCCTGCATTTTGCAGTGGCTTTAGCATTGGGAATCCTGGTTTGGAGTATTGTGGAATACGTTCTTCACCGGTTTGTTTTTCATTTCCATCCTGAGGCTCCATGGGCAAAACGCATTCATTTTATTTTTCATGGTGTACATCATGATTATCCGAACGACCTGAAGCGGCTTGTAATGCCTCCGTCTGCGAGCATCCCCTTAGCAACACTGTTTTTTTTATTGTTTAAGACGCTTCTTACTGCGTATTATTTATATGCTTTTTTCGCGGGATTTATAGCAGGCTACCTGATATATGATATGACGCATTACGCTTTGCACCATTACAATTTTAAGAATGAATTCTGGAAAAAGTTAAAAAAACATCATATGCTTCATCATTATTCTGATGAAACTAAGGGGTATGGGGTGAGTTCGGCACTTTGGGATGATGTGTTCAGAACTAATTTCTTGAAAAAATAAAATGTCTGTTACCACGAAAACAAAAAGTATTTCCCTCCCGGGCAGAAATGTATACATAGTAACCCTGGTATCTGTCATGTATCTCCTGCTGTCGTGGTTCCTGATTGGCTACAAACAGGAGCAGCTTGTGCTGGTTGGGCTTTTCAATGTATTATACTTTGCCTCCGGTGAGACACGCAGGCTTATACTGGGATTCTCGATCTTTATAGTATACTGGATAATATTTGATTATATGAAGGCGTTCCCGAACTACCAGTATCACACGGTGGATATTGAGGGAATTTACCATTTTGAGAAAGATATCTTTGGTATAAAACTCGGCACTGCGACCTTAACGCCTAATGAATATCTTAAGTTCTTTGCCTCTCCTTTTCTTGATATCCTTAGTGGTATATTTTATCTTACATGGGTGCCGGTGCCTCTTATTTTCGCCGTTTTTCTTTTTTTTAAGAAGCGTCTGCATTTTTTCTATTTTTCTTTGACCTTTCTTCTGGTGAACCTTATAGGGTTTGTTATTTATTACATTCATCCCGCTGCTCCGCCGTGGTATATCCAGAGCTATGGTTATGATTTCAATCCTCATACTCCTGGCAATACAGCCGGTTTAGCCAGGTTTGACAGTTTACTTGGCGTATCGGTATTTAAGTCGATCTATGCGAAGAGTTCAAATGTATTTGCAGCTATGCCGTCATTGCATTCGTCTTATCCCGTTATTGTTCTTTATTATGGCTTAAAGAGCAGGCTAAAGTATGTGAATGTACTTTTTGCTATCGTCATGGCGGGAATCTGGTTCGCAGCAGTATATTCAAGTCATCATTATGTAGTTGATGTACTTGCAGGGATCCTGTGTGCAATATCAGGGATTATATTATTCCGGTATCTTCTTAAGACAAGAGTGCTGAGCCGATTTATTGAAAACCTCATGAAGGCAACAGCGTGATCCGGCGCTTTATTAGTGTTGCTCTAAAAGCCATTTAATGTTTTCCTTCGTTAATGGTTTGTTCAGAAAACCAACTACGTTATTATATTCTGATGCTTTTTGCTTGTCGAGAGGATTTATTGAAGATGAGAGAATGATCACCTGATTGCTTATTTCATTTTCCCGCATAAAGTCCAGGCAAGCCCATGCGTCCATTACCGGCATATTTATGTCAAGGAGAAGGAGGGCGTCTATCCCGCAATCTTTAATAAAGCGCATTCCCTGGCTGGGATCAGTAAAAGCAGTAACATTAAGCTGTGGATTCATAGATCCTATAAGCCTTGTGTGGATCCTGTTGGCCAGGGGCTCATCGTCGATTAAAATGAGTTCTTTCACTTTTTTTAAAAGCTTTGTTTTGAAAGTGTTTTGGTTCGTGTGCGAAACCAATTTGTTTAATTTTTGAACGGCGTCGTCCAAATGTTTTGCCTGTTCTCCTATCACCAAAAGTAACTCTTTAATTCTGTCGGCGCCAACTAAATCATCAGACATATTTTTAAGCATGTCGGATAGGGCAAGTATATTAGTGAGGGGTGCCCTTAGCTTGTGAGAAGTAATGAAAGCTAATTCGCCCTCGTCTTCCGGAAATTGCGAGCCGGGCTGATAGTTGGTGATATCACTACAGATACACAGCATCTTGGATGCATTGCCGGTCTGGCGGTCGAAGATTAATTCTCCCCTTTGATAGATGAGGCGTTCAGTCTGTCCCTGGATTATACGGTGCTTTACGCTGTATACTGAATTGTTTTTGAGGGCGAGACTGAAATTGTCCTGCATTTGCATCTGATCCTCATAGGGAATAACAGACGCAAAAAAAGCAACAGGATCCTGTATTCTAGTGTATCCTGTTATCAATTGTGCTTCTTCAGATAAATTGGATATCTCAAGCGGATTACCTTTATTATTTCTTATTTGTATTTCCCACGTCCCGGTAAGAGTAAGCCGGCACACAGCAGACAAGAGAGATAAGGCTTCAATTAATTTAGTTTCATATATTTCTGCAGTGCTCAGATTGTTCATACCGGTTCAATGTCTTTTATTCATTGATATACACTGATTCCCGGGCTTCAAAGCGCTCTCAGCCGTTAATGGCATTGCTTTTGTAAAATTTGTAAGAAGTCCGGATGAGGAGGAAAAGATGATAAATGAAAGATGAATTGTAAACGAACCTGTAATGCCCATAATTCGTAAAAAGGGATTTAAGTAATAATTGAAAGACTCTGACACCCGCTCCGCTGATTTCGATTTTGGTATAAAGTCGTTGATGAAACAGAAAGCAGAGCTGACTTTTAAATTCATTTTGTTGACGCTTAACGATTATAAATTACGAGAATCAAAAACTTACCCGCTCTTTTTTATAATATTAACCAATTCAAAAGTAAATAAATATTCCAAATGCAAGAAATACTGTCAAAAATCTCTATAGCTGCGAGAATTAAAGATTTGAGGCATCATGCTGGGCTGTCGCAAGCGGAAGTTGCGCAACGCCTTAATATTTCAAGGAGTAATTACTCGCAGATAGAATTGGGGAATCAATTCCCCACCTTTGAGGTGTTATATAGACTTGCCAGTTTTTATAGCAGATCTTATGAGTGGTTTTTACACGGGAATGATGGTGTTGTGAAGGAGGATGTTTTTTTTGCAAAAGAGCATCCTGGTTTTGCAAGGCCTGATTCCGCTTCTGCTGCTAACGCGATCCAGCTAATTTTATGCAGGAAGAGGGAGCATTATATCCGGATGGCCACTGATGGCACTCCTAAGAAGTTTGAAGTTCTTCCGGATATTATGTGGAAGCGGCCTGGCTTAATCAGGGCATTTGAGGTTGAAGGGGACTCGATGCGAAACGCTCTTTTCAGCGGTGATATTGTGATCGCCCGTTTTATTTCTTCTCCTGCGGAAATTGAGGACAGGCATGTATATGTTTTGGTAACAGGGACGGAGTTGCTGATAGAACGTGTCCTGGTGTCGAACAAAACTTCGGGAGTTGTCATCTGTATTTCGGACGCGGATCCGCTGGCGCGGCGGATCCTGCTGTTTGATGATATAAAGGAGATCTGGAGAGCTGAAGGTAAATATTCTGAGGAGTTGTCTTATGCGGTGGAAGATGTTAATAAATACATCAGTCATTTTGAAACTACGGTTGAGAAATTGAGGTTAGAGATTGAGAAAATAAGATCGTGTATTGGGGAGAGCGGGGGCGGCCTTGTCAAATGAGTTGCTTATTGTCAAGTTGAGGCATTGAGTTCGAGCATTTTTCGTGCGTTGTATACTGCAAAAGTTTGAATGTCATTGTTGAAAAAGACGTATGCCTCTCTTGGCAGCTTGGTTGTCTTGATTTTTTCAGAAAGTGCCGACAGTTCATTGCCGGTGTAATTGGAGGCATAGAGCTTT
>JBQGEO010000292.1:0-1828 GCA_052039655.1 Pararcticibacter sp. | reverse complement strand
GACATCATTATTGCAATTTATTGCCGGAGTAGTGTCAGGCAGGCGAAGTTTGCTTCAGCCGCCGGTAACGAATATGACTGAGGGTTGGAATGTATACGAGGAACAAGCTGTAAAACAAATGCTCGGGTATGCTTTTATTGGCGGTCCTTCAAAGCTCAAGGCTGAATTACAGGATTTTGTGATGAAAACAGGGGTTGATGAAATTATGATGGCATCGCACATATTTGATCATCAGGCAAAATTACACTCATTTAAGCTATTTTCCGAAGCTTTTAAATAGGGTTAAAGCCTAATAAGCCCGCTGCCGGACACGGCAGCGGGCTGGTGTAATCTGCTTTTGCCCTGGTACTTGTATTATCCGGATATATCTTTATCTTTATTTGATTTTTTTATCTTTTCTGTAACAAATTTATAAACCGGCAGTAAAAAAGAACAATCTGATTTTAATGCTTAGGAATATTTTAACAAGATTGTTTGTTGCTGTTTTTCCTGTCGTTTTTTCTTTTGGTTTCGTTAATGCTGCTGCTAAGGCCACGAATGTGAATGGTTTGGCCGGTTTATTCAGGAAGCATTCTGCCAGTTTGAAGAATGGAGATCAGCAAAGCCTCGAATTATCTTCCCTGGAACTGGCGAAGTTCTATGAGAACAGCGGATTAACCAACCAGAGTATAAAGTACTTTAAAGACGCACTTGATGTACAGGAAAAGGCAGGCAATGCCGGGGCTGCATCCAGATCTTCTATCAGTATTGCGTTTGCACTCCAGGAGGAAAAGGATTATGCAGGTGCCCTGAAGTATGCTTCTTCTGCGGCAGCGAAGGCCGAAAGACGCGACAGCCTGGTTTCAGCTTATATCCTGATGGCAGACCTTAACAGGAACCTTGGCAACTATAAGCGGGCGGAGACCATTATCCTGCGGAAAGCATTGCCTATCTGCCGGGGGAATGCGTCTGCCAGGATTAAATGTTTCAGGAGTCTGGGTAATACCTACAGACTGCAAAGCCGTTATTCTGAGGCAAAATGGTTCTTTATCCAGGAAAACATGCAGGCTCGCGAGGTGAATAACAGGAAAGCAATCATCAGTTCACTGATAGGCCTGGGGAAAGTAAAGACGGCAATAAAAGATTATGATCTGGCGATTAAAGATTTGAAGGAAGCGGAGCAACTGGCCCGGCTGAGCGGAAGTACAACGGCCCTTGCAGATATTCAAAGAGCCTTTGCAATAGTTTACGAGAAGATGGGAAATCTTTCGGTTTCCCAGAAATTTAGCAGAATGTCGGCTTCGAGCAGAGCTCAGGCCGGCTATCTGGCTGAAAGAAGATCAGAAAATGCGGAGAAAATAGTTCGGGAAGCCCGTTCGCAAATAGCTCAGCAGTTGGTCATCGCCCCACGTTTAAAAGAACCTCTAAAAAAGATTCAGGAACCGGCATTCAATTATAGCCCGGTCTTTATAGCAGCAATCTCGGGGCTGATTTCCATGATGCTTTTTTTATATTTCAAAAAGATCCAGCCCTTAAGATCACTTTAATACTGTTTTCCTGGATATCCTTATTTAGCTGTTTCCAGCTTCTATCAATTGCCGCTGACAACTACCTGATCCATTCTGGCCGTATGTCCTGCTGCCGAAACCTCAGTTTTGCCTTTAAAATATCCTTTATTGTCCGTTCGTTCTCCGGAAACGCATTTTAATACTATCTTTATTAAATTAACCTTGCAGCTGTCAGTTTATGAAGGTTGTATCAAAGAAAACACCTGGCAAAGCCATCGTGTCTTTAACCATTATAGTCCTGTCTTTTATTTTACCCGGGCCGGTATCTGGACAGGATTCAT
>JBQGEO010000291.1:0-12218 GCA_052039655.1 Pararcticibacter sp. | reverse complement strand
GCTGATGATGCTGTTGTAAACCGTGAGGTTTTGCCCGGTGCCATGACTGGCCAGCAATGGCCAGAAGAGGTCAAGATCTGCCATAGAAGGAATGATCTTTTCTATACCTGCTATCGCGATATGGATCTTTGGAAAGGTGGTACACAGTCTTGCATTACCCTCATTTTCTGTAAGGGCGATGCTGCCCGTATCAGCAATAAGGAAGTTCGCACCGGAAATGCCCACATCTGCCTGCAAATACTTCTCTCGCAGCAGCTCTCTTGCTTTCTGCGTAAGCTGTGCAGGGGTAGCATCTATAGGGGTGCCAAACTTCTCATTGAAAAGCTTTGCAATATCCTCCTTGCTCAGGTGCATTGCCGGAGTGACGATATGATAGGGCTTTTGTCCCAGCAACTGCACAATATACTCACCCAGGTCACTTTCAACCGACTCAATCTGATGCTCTGCAAGAAATTCATTCAGATGAATTTCTTCCGTTGTCATTGATTTAGATTTAATGACGGTCTTTGCGTGAGCCTTACGGAGAATTTTCAGGATTTCATCAGTAGCCTCCTCTGCATCGTTCGCCCAGATCACCTTACCACCCCGTTTCTGAAAATTAGCTTCAAACTCCGGCAACAATTTGTCAAGGTTCTCCATTACCTTCCACTTGATCACATGCGCTTTTCGTTTAGAAGCATCCAGGTTCGCCAGCTTCGATAAACCCCTTTCCACAGCAGTATGATACCTGCCCATGTTAAAGTTTATTACCCGCCGGTGATCAAGATCAAACGCTTTCTCCTCCGATGCCTTCTGAAAATCCTCCGCAAATTTTGCCATAGTGCAATTTACAAAAATAGATTGATGAGCTCTTTCCCGATTTTTAAATATTAAGCCACTTCTTTCTGATCAATATCTGTTCGGCTGTAGCATTCTTGTCTGCCTCAATGCGGAACTTACCGGTACTGTCAGCAACCAAAGCGACGTCGATGATTTTTATTATACCATCACGTGAAACAAGCACTGAGATCTTATCACCTGTTTTCTTCAGAGAAATCACCTTGTCGAACTCGGCAACCGTAGACACCCTGTATCCCTCAACAGCGATAATCTCGTCGTTCACATTAAGGCCGCTGTTCCAGCCCGCACCACCCCTGTATACCGTACTGATCAATAGCTTGCCATCTTTCACAGCAGCAACGATTCCGGCAGAAGGATTGTTTTTACTTTCATTTTCATTAATGAGGTTCAGTCCCGCGTGTCCAAGATGTACATTGTAATTCAAAGGAGCCGTTCCGTTCACATAATCCCGGTAAAAATTATCCAGTGACAGCCCGGAGACCTTTTCGGCCATTGCCTTAAATTCTTCCGTTGTATATCCGCGTTTCTGTTTTTTATAGTACTCGTCATACATGGCCTTCATCACATCGTCCAGCCCCTTTTCCCCTTTTGTCGCATTCAAAATCTCAAGGTCGAGGATCGCACCAAGCAAAGCACCTTTATTATAATAAGAGATAACCGAATTTTTTGAGTTCTCGTTCGGACGGTAATATTTTATCCAGGCATCAAAACTCGACTCACTTACCGGCTGGATCTTACTGCCGGGCTGGTTTTGAACGATCGAAATATCGTCGCATAACACCTCCAGGTACTTTTCAGGCGAGTAAAAACTTGAACGGCGAAGGATCAGGTTGTCATAATAGGCCGTAAAGCCTTCAGCCACCCAAAGATCGCGGGTATAATTCTCATTACTGTAATCAAAAGGACCGAGAGCCTGAGGCCTCAGTCTTTTCACGTTCCAGAGATGAAAATACTCATGCGCAACAAGACCGAGGAAGCCCTTATATCCTTTATCGGTATCATAGCTCAGCCTGGAAGCCCCTAAAACGGTCGAATTAAGGTGCTCAAGACCTCCTCCCCCCGTCTGATAATTATGAACAATAAAGACATAATGCTTATTCGGGTTCTCTTTAAAGATAGCCGTTTCCTCCTCAACTATCCGTGCCATATCAGCCTGAAGACGGGTTTTATTGTAATTCCCTCCCCCGTACATAGCCACCTCATGTTTCACTCCCGCCGCTTCAAACTCAAATATATCCTGATTACCCACTTCTATCGGCGAATCATAAAGAACATCAAAATCAGAAGCCAGATAAGTATTCAGCTTTCCTTTTACCGGTTCCAGGCCGGTAGAGATCTTTTTCCAGTTCTTATGCGGAACAATGCTTACGGTGGCCGGCTGCCTGATCAATCCATCCACGTACATAAAAACCCCCGTAGGGGAAAGGAACGCATGAGATTCATCTACAAAACTAGTCCTTACAGAAACTTCGAAAGCATATACCTTGTAGTTGATCACCACCTGGTCCTTTTTTCCTGTTGCAATGCGCCAGGTATTCTTATTGATCTTTTCAGCAGGCAGGGAAGCATTATCGCCGCCTTTAGCAGAAAAACCTTCCACATTCTTAGAAAACTCTCTTACCAGGTAAGATCCCGGAGCCCAAACAGGCATTTTTATATCTAAGAATTCCTTCTTATTTCCCGATACTTTCATTTCCACATCAGCATAATGCGCCTGAGGCTCGGAAAAAGAAACCTTGAAAGAAATTTCAGACTGCGCATTTGCCTCATTAAGAGAAGACATCATACAAATTAATATAATAAAGAGATATTTATTCATAGTCGCGCCAAAAGTAAAGGAAATAAAGTGGAAAGGAGAAAACCCGAAGTAAAAAGGATGTGAAAGTAAAATAGTTGATACACCCCGCTGATGTATACTGACATCAGTATTTTTGTTGTTCTAAAACATATATACACCATATAGTCTTGATAATAAAATGACAACCACATTGATTTTATAGAAAGACTGGCCACACCTTGAATAATAAAATGAAAACAAAACATGTTGTTTATGCTATACTGATTATCGGTTTAGCGTCTCTTATCGTTTATCGGATCATGACCAATAAAGGTTCGGAAAAGACCGGAGGCGGAGGCGCTCAGACGGCGGGGGGAAAAGACAGGCCGGTCCCAGTCAGCGGTGTAGTCATTCAACCTGGGAAATTCAATAACAATCTTACTGTAACCGGTTCGATTGATGCCAACGAGCAGGTACAGGTCAGAAGCGAAGTACAGGGCATCGTCAGGAACATTTCCTTCAAAGAAGGAACCAACGTCTCAAAAGGGCAGGTGCTTTTTAAAATAGACGATTCTGAACTCCGCGCGCAGCTGACGCAGGCCTTAACGAGGGAAAACCTGGCAGCAGAAACGGAACGCCGGGCAAAGCTCCTCCTCGAAAAAGAGGCCATCAGCAGGGAAGAATACGATGTAGCACTTGCCGACTACCGGTCGCTCAAAGCACAAACACAACTGATCAGAGCGCAGCTTGCCAAAACCCAGGTGAGGGCGCCATTCAGCGGCAAGATTGGTTTACGGTCTGTATCCGAAGGCGAGTACCTGACCCCTACCACCGTTGTTACCTCTCTTGTAAGCATCAATCCCGTGAAAATCACCTTCTCGGTTCCTGAAAAATATTCCGGCATGGTGAGGAACAATACCAAATTGTCTTTCACCGTATCGGGTTCTGATAAAAAATATACGGCTACGGTGTATGCGATCGAACCTCTTGTAGAAGCCACTACCCGCACGCTTCAGCTAAGAGCCAGGGCAGCAAATCCGGATGGGTCACTCATTCCGGGTTCCTTCGCCAGCATCAGCCTGCCGCTGGCTACTATCGAAAATGCGATACTGGTGCCAACAGAAGCCGTTGTCCCGGTACAAAATGGGAAGAAAGTATATATAACCGCAAATGGTAAAGCTAAAGAAGTAATGATTGAAACTTCAGCGCGAACGGAGAAAGACGTCCTGGTAACAGAAGGCTTAAAAGAAGGCGACACTGTCCTGACAACCGGGTTGATGACAATTAAAGAAGGAAGTCCCGTAAGAGTAAAAACGGGAAGGAAGTAGAGGAAAAATATGAGTTTATCAACCACCAGCATAAAGCGCCCCGTATTTACGATCGTACTCAATCTGATGCTGATCTTATTCGGAGTGATCGGATATACCTTTCTGGGCATCCGGGAATACCCTTCTATCGATCCGGCAATCATTTCTGTCAGGACCAATTACGCAGGTGCCAACCCCGATATTATCGAATCGCAGATCACAGAGCCACTGGAGAAATCGATCAACTCCATCGACGGGATCAGGAATATCTCCTCGCAGAGCAACCAGGGATCCAGCAATATCACGATCGAGTTTAACCTCGACAAGAACCTGGAAGAAGCAGCAAACGATGTAAGAGATAAAGTGTCCCAGGCGACACGCAGTCTTCCGCAGGACATCGACGCGCCACCTGTTGTAGCCAAATCAGATGCCGACTCCGACCCGATTATCACGATGACGGTGCAGAGCAGCAAAAGAGATCAGATGGCCTTAAGCGACTATGCTGAAAACGTCATCTCACAGCGGATCCAGACAATACCCGGAGTGAGCAGTGTACAGATATGGGGACAAAAGAAATACGCCATGCGCCTGTGGATCGACCCTGTAAAACTGTCATCTTACGGCTTAACTGTATCAGATGTCAGAACGGCTCTTAACCAGGAAAATGTAGAACTGCCGTCGGGTAAAGTGACAGGAGAGAACACTGAATTAAGTGTCAGAACGTTAGGCAACCTTTCCAACGACGAACAGTTCAACAATCTTATCATCAAGACACAAGGTGATAAAATTATCCGTTTTAAAGACATTGGCAATGCCAGTCTCGGTCCGGAAAACCTGGAAACAGAAATGACGCAGTCAGGCGAACCCATGGTCGGGCTCGCTGTTATTCCGCAGCCGGGAACCAACTATCTCGAAATCGCGTCAGCATTTCAGGAGCGCTTTGAACAATTAAAAAAGGAGCTCCCTGACGATCTGAAGCTCGATATCGCCATTGACAATACCCTGTTCATTAAACAGTCGGTAACAGAAGTGGCCGAGACCATTTTAATAGCGCTGATCCTGGTAATTCTCATTATATACCTTTTCTTCCGTGACTGGGGGATCGCGTTCCGGCCACTCATTGATATTCCGGTATCCCTGATTGCCACCTTCTTCATTATGTACGCCATGGGGTTCTCCATCAACGTGCTGACACTCCTGGCCATTGTTCTGGCGACAGGACTGGTAGTAGACGATGGGATCGTAGTGACCGAAAATATCTTCAAAAAAGTAGAAGAGGGAATGTCTCCCATTGAAGCAGCCATCAAAGGAGCCAATGAAATATTTATCCCGGTTATCTCCATTTCCATCACACTCGCCGCGGTATTCCTTCCTGTAATATTCCTGGAAGGTTTCGTCGGGCGCTTGTTCCGGGAATTCGGTGTTGTGATAGGTGCAGCCGTATTGATTTCAGCCTTCGTCTCGCTAACCCTCACGCCCATGCTGAACGCGTACCTGATGAAGGGAGGCACACACAAGAAATCGCGATTCTATGAACTGACTGAACCCTACTTCGAACGGCTTAATAAGGGGTATGCAGAATCACTCAACCGGTTCATGAAAAGAAGATGGCTCAGCTTCCCGATACTGCTGGGATGCCTGGTGCTCATTGGCCTTTTTTACAAGATCCTTCAGAAAGAAACAGCCCCTTACGATGACAGAAGTTACCTCAGAACAGTTGTAAGCGCACCGGAAGGAGCCTCCTTCGATTATATGTCGAGGTACATGACCGAACTGACACAATTAGTGAATGACTCCGTTCCGGAAAAGCGGGTAAACCTGGTCATGACTTCACCAGGCTTTGGCTCCGCTTCTATCAATTCCGGACGCATGCTGATCAAATTAGTTCCTCCTGACGAAAGAGAGCGCACGCAAAAAGAAATAGGACAGAAGCTGACACAGATGACCCGGAAGTATACGGAAGGAAAAATTATGGTGACCGAGCAGCCGACCATTTCCGTGAACCGGCGCGGCGGACTTCCTGTACAGTTCATTATCCAGGCTCCGAACTTCGAAAAACTGAGGGAAAAAATACCGGTATTTATGGATGAGGTCTCAAAAGATCCGATCTTTACTGTAAACGATGTCAACCTTAAGTTCAACCGGCCAGAGATCAACATCTCGATCGACCGCGACAAAGCCCAAAGTCTCGGAGTATCGGTCATCGATATCGCACAAACCCTGCAATTATCGCTAAGCGGCCATCGGTTTGCTTACTTCATGATGAATGGAAGGCAGTACCAGGTGATCGGCCAGTTCGACAAAGCCGACAGGGACGACCCGCTCGACCTCACTTCTATTTTTGTCCGGAGTAATACCGGGCAGCTGATCCAGATGGATAATCTCGTCACCATGAAAGAAGAGAGCAGCCCTCCGCAGCTCTATCATAACAACCGGTATTTGTCGGCCACCGTATCAGCCGGACTGGCTCCCGGCAAAAGTATTGGCGACGGAATTGAGGCTATGGAGCGAATCTCAGCGAAAGTACTCGACGACAGTTTTTCTACAGATCTGAGCGGAGAATCCCGTGACTTTGTGGAAAGCGGCTCGAATACCCTGTTTGCATTTGGACTCGCTTTGCTCCTGATATACCTCATACTGGCTGCCCAGTTCGAAAGTTTCATGGATCCCCTGATCATCATACTAACCGTACCGATGGCAGTAGCAGGCGCAATGCTTTCTCTCTGGCTCTCCGGGCAAACCTGGAATATCTTCAGCCAGATCGGAACCATTATGCTTATCGGGCTGGTGACGAAGAACGGGATATTGATAGTGGAATTCGCAAATAAACTGCGGGAACAGGGCAAACCCAAAATGCAGGCAATCGTAGAAGCTGCCGAAGCACGGTTAAGACCCATCCTGATGACGAGCCTTGCCATCGCCCTGGGAGCACTGCCTATCGCTATGGCTCTGGGAGCTGCCGCACAAAGCCGCATGGGAATGGGTATCGTGATTGTCGGTGGAACTATCTTTTCACTGATCCTGACACTGTTCATTATCCCTGCCATCTATTCAATGTGGTCACGAGAGCGGAAATCGGCAGAAGAGCAGGAAAGAATAGAAGCCATCAGCCGCGAAGAAGTATCAGCCGTCACATATCACTAAAGATGTCACCCATTTTCTCATATCCCATGACTAAAATCTCATATCTCATTATATTCCCTCTCCTGCTGTTTTCCGGCCTCAGGCTCAGAGCACAGCAGGTATTGACCCTGGAGGAAGCCGTACGCATCGCCCTTCAGAATAACTACAACATCCGGCTTTCAAAAAACACAGCCGAAATAAGTGCGAACAACGTAAACATTGCCGCAGCAGGCATGCTTCCATCCGTTTCCGGCAATCTCAACAACACCTCATCCATTCAGAATACCCGCCAGACCCAGGCCGATGGATCTGTCAGAGAGGTCGACAGGGCGAATAACTGGAATACCTCCTACGGAGTTGGTCTCAACTGGACTATTTTCGACGGGTTTGCCATGTTCGCAAACTACGATGAATTAAAGGAGCTTCGCAAACTGGACGACACCAACATGCGCGCGACTATCCAGAATACCGTTTCCGACGTTGTCAACAACTATTACAACCTGATCCGGCTCCAGCAGCAGCTGGATGCCACCGACAGTGCCGTTGCAATCTCACGACTCCGTCTTACAACAGCACAAAACCGTTACCAGATAGGGAAAGCAGCAAAGCTCGAAGTTCTCACCGCTACTGTAGACTTAAATACCGATACCACCAATCTATTGAGGCAAAGAGATGCAGTGAGATCAGCAAAAGTAGTGTTGAATGAACTATTAGCGCGAGACGTCAGCACGAACTTTGTTGTTGGCGACAGCATCCCCGTAGATACAAAACTACAATACGAATCTTTGCTTGACCTCTCTTCCCGGCAGAACCCGTCCATCCAGGCAGCATTTATCAACGAACGCATTGCAAGGCTCAACTTAAAGCAGGTGAAAGCAGCCCGCTACCCGATAATTGGAGTGAGTTCCGGATACAACTTCACCCGGTCCCACTCCGAATTAGGATTCGCCAGAGACGCCCGGGGCCAGGGTTTCTCGTATGGATTAACTGCATCTGTCAATATTTTCAATGGCTTTCTGCAGAAACGAAACGAAAAAAATGCGGAAATACGGATTGACAACGCTCACCTCAGCTTCGAACAGCTAAAACAGAATATCAACGCCCAGCTTTTAACCGCGTTTCAAACCTACCAGACAAATATTGAACTTGTTAAACTGGAAGAACGCAATGTAGGCGTAGCAAGACAGAATATGGATATTACACTGGCCAAATTCCGTCTCGGAAGCCTGACACCCGTAGAATTCCGTGAGGCACAAAGAAATTACATTGATGCAAATGTGCGGTATACAGATGCCCAGTACCAGGCTAAAACCGCTGAAATCGCGTTAAAAGAGCTGGCCGGAAACCTCAATCTGTAACACAACTTTCCTGCCCGGAATAAACATAAGTAAAAGAGGCACAGATATTGTATATTTGGGATGGGGTAATAAGAGGGTGGCAGCGTAGCTGTACCGTGCTGATAAGGTTTCATCAAACCAGAGAAATAAAATTTTTTTTTGAAACATTATTCTTTTGCGTTTCGTACAAAAGACCAGGCGCTCTTAGGCTCTGTGCTAAACAAGATGAAAGATTTTAAATATAGCTCAGTATTACTGATAGATGACAGTTATATAGATAACTTGATCAACCGAAAGATTATTGAGGCCAGCAATTTCGCGGAAAAGATCACAGTCATAGAGTCTCCCTTCAGGGCAATAGACTTTCTGACCGAGTCTGCAGGCACGCAGGATGCACCCGACATTATCTTTCTTGATATCAGAATGCCCGGAATGAACGGCTTTGAATTCGTGGAACAACTGAACGAAATAAAGCAGAAGTTTTATTCTGATTTAAAAATTTATATGTTATCTTCGTCACTTGACCCTAATGACCTAAAGCAAGTAGAGGATAATGACCTGGTAACCAATTTCATAGGCAAGCCTCTTACTACAAAGGTACTGGAAGAGATTTAAAGATGATATTAGTTGCAGACAGCGGATCTTCTAAAACAGACTGGATTATAAATTTTGACAATGCTGAACAGGTAGAATTTACCACAAAAGGCATTAATCCCTTCTTCATCAATGACCGCGAAATAGCCAGAATATTTTCAACCGACCCTGAAATTAAAAAATACGCAGACAAAGCAAAAGAAGTGTATTTCTTCGGAGAAGGATGCTCCAATCCCGACAAGCGCGAAATGGTATCCAACGGACTTTCCCAGGTTTTTAAGAACGCATTCATTAACGTTGAAAACGATGCAGTAGGATCCGCATACGCTACCTGCGGCAATGGAGAAGGTTTTACCTGCATCCTCGGAACAGGCTCCAATATTGCATTTTTTGACGGTCAGGACGTACACTACAGCAAACACGGACTGGGCTTCATATTAGGCGACGAAGGCTCAGGCTCCTGGTACGGCAAGAAGCTTATCATCAGCTTCCTTCAGCGCAAAATGCCGCCTTCACTCAGGAAAGACTTTAAAGCAAGTTATTACATCGACAGGGAAGTCGTCATAAAGAATGTCTATCAGCGCCCCCTGCCCAATATCTGGCTCGCATCTTTTGCCCCCTTCCTGAGCAGGCATCGTTCGGTCCACTTCACAGAAACACTGATTGAAGAAGGAATGGAAAGCTTCGTCAGGTCGCATATCATGCCATATCCCGACTATCGCCGTTATCCCTGCCATTTCGTTGGATCCATCGCGTGGCATTTCAGGGACATACTCGAAAAGGTCTGCAAAAAACACCATATAAAGGTTGGGAAAATTCTCTCCCATCCTATTAAAGAGCTCTCTGACTATATATTAAAAGAGCGCGTAGAAGCCTAAAAATCTTTATAAAGATTCCTGAATGAAGCCCTCAGCCCAATCGTAACAAACCCATCCCGGTTCGTAAACTGTTCATTCTTCTCCTGGCGATAAGTATAAGCCGCCTCTATTCTCAGATTGTTTTTCGGGTTCAGGACATACCCAAGCGAGGAATTAGCATAGAAGAAATCCGTCTTGAGACCATGCCCTATCTTCACCCCATAATCATCAATACGACTGGTATAATCCAGGAAAATATTCTTCCCGTAATTTAGCCCGTCCTTATCAAGACCATACTTTGCAACCGTCCCCTGAAGCTGCAATTGCCAGCGGTTATAACTATAATTCACGATAGCCAGCGACTCCCGGAAATTCGCACCAAAAGGGTGAGCCAGCGGCTCATTATAATGCCCGTAATTTTTAATCCGTTTACTTGCAGAATAAGTATAAGGCCTTACCGAATTATGTTCGACCGTAACATTCAGATTAGGCACCTTAAACAAATCAAAAGCACGCAGTCCCAGCTGACCGCCAAACTTATTGGCCCAATATCCATTACCGCCAAATACCTCCTTCAGGGTAAACTCATTCACGCTCACCTGGGCATATGCAAGAAGCTGATCACTCAATTTATAGCTACCATTCAAGCCCACCAATAACTTATCAGGAGATCCGTTATTATACTGAGCAGAATGCAGGAACAAAACAGGCACCGCATAACTCCATTCACCACCCCTCGGCTCCCACATTACATTCTCAAAAAGTCCCAGGTTCAGTCGCTTGTTCACCTTCCAGTCCAGGTAATGAAATACTCCATACTTCTTAGGAAAAGGAGTTTCATCATCAAAAACCGTTTCATATAAATCCTCAAATTGTGCCCACATCACCGAATACTGCACCTTCCCCAACGACGCTGTCACTTTAAAATAAGGGTAGTTAAAAGCAAAGTCCGACAGCAGCAAGGACCTGTATCCATTACCGATAAAGTTCTTGCCATACCCAAGCTGAAAGTTCAAATATTTCGACGGTGTATACGATAAGTTCGCCGATGAATTTGAGAAGTCAAAGCCCCCGTCACCATAAGCCTTCGCAGCATTCCCCTGCCCCGGAATAACCCTGTTCCTTCTTATATATTCGTCATAATATAACGCATACTTCCCCTGGTTCTCAGTCACAGAAGCACTAAAACTAAATTGCTTCCCAATATACCCTTCTATACCAATCTCCCTCGTATTATTCCAGATAGCCCTGTCATCCTGCTTTCCAATCCACATATCAGGGAAGAAATCAAAATTCACCTCATAATCATCCGATTTCCATTCAATAAGATGTTCCCGGAATAACTTCCGGTAGAGCCAGTTCCTGGATTGCCATTCCTTTTCCGGAAGCGCTCTGTGAAGCAGGGAATCCCGTTTCGCCTTATCAAGAACTAAAGGCTGGATAGCAGTATGTTCAACACCATCCTCAATCCGGTACAAGCGGGATGACGGGTTTATATTAGATACAGGTAAAAGAGATGACTGGGAAAAAGCAGCAAAACCGCTAAAAACCAGGACAAAATAAACGAGGAGTATTTTCATTAAAATGAGCGAAATTAATTCTGAGCAACCTTACTCAAAGCCCTTTCCACCAGGTCTTTATTCTCAGAGATCAGATCAGGAGCAATAACAACCGGCATTTTAGGCTCTGGTCGTAGCACAGGCTGTTCCTCCTGTTTTTCGACCGCCATCTTTCGGCTGTAAAGATATATAGAAAGACCAGTATTCAGAAGAATTATTGCCAGTGTCAAAGTAAGGACAAGCTGATTGCTCCCGATATGCTGCAGGAAAAAAGCCATTACGACAAACAAGAACGACACAGAAGCAAGTACCCCTGTAGCCTGAGAATGACTCATTCCAAGCTCCAGCATGCGATGATGCATATGATTCTTATCTGCCTTAAAAGGTGATTGTCCATGAACTATTCGAATAGCAAAAACCCTCAGTGTATCAAACACAGGCAATACCACTATTGCCAGCGTAAGCCCTGGCGCCGCAGTCACGGGAATAATCCCGGTTTGGATCGCACCCCTGCCTGCAACATTTATAAAATTAATGGCAAACACAGCCATCATCAGGCCAAGCATCAATGAGCCGCAATCTCCCATAAAAATCCTGGCAGGAGACACATTATGCATCAGAAAGCCACAAAGAGCACCCGCTAGAGCAAGACATATATACGCCCAGTGGTGCTCGCCCGAACAGTAAAACAAATATGCAAACGCCAGGGAAGCAATAAGTCCGAGAGAGCCCGCAAGCCCGTCGATTCCATCTATAAGATTATACGCATTGATAATCCCGACATACAGCAGCACACTCAAAACCACGCTTAAAGGATAAGCCAG
>JBQGEO010000290.1:0-5026 GCA_052039655.1 Pararcticibacter sp. | reverse complement strand
TGTGCGATGGGTGTGCGTTGCAGCCGATGGGTAACGATGCATGGTTTTGCCTTCAATGTCAATGCTGATCTCAGCTATTTCCGCAATATCGTCCCTTGTGGCATCGACGACAAGGATGTGACTTCTATGGAGCGGGAACTTGGAAGAAAGCTGGACCTGAGAGAGGTGAAGGAAGTGCTTAAGGATAAGATCGCAGCGCTTTTCGCGATGGAATTTGCCGGATGATAATAAATGTAACAAAATCGAAACCAAACTGATTTTTTTATAGTTTAGCATAATATTTTTAATCTAAACATTTAATCTGAAGTATTATGAATGAAAATCTTGTAGCTGGTATTGGTGTCACCGGCGTTATCATTTATCTGGCTATTCTTGTCCTGGTCGTTGTTTCAGGATGGAAGGTATTCGAAAAAGCTGGAAAACCAGGCTGGGCTTTTATCGTCCCCATTTACAACATGGTCGTTTTATGCGAAATAGTGGGTAAACCGGTTTGGTGGGTGATCATGATGTTCATTCCCTGCGTAAACATTGTTTTCGCTGTTTGGATAACGAATCTTCTGAGCAAGAGCTTTGGTAAAAGTGAAGGATTTACAGTTGGACTTCTGTTGCTGAGCTTTATATTCTATCCGATTCTTGGCTTCGGAGATGCACAGTACCAGGGGCCTTCAGCAAAGGAAGCCCAGGGGTTTACAAACTTTACGCCTGAGGATTATCAGAGACCTCATAATAACGATACCGGATCCGCGCTTTAACAGAGAATGATTTTAATGATATTATGCAGCCTGTCAGACATTCTGAACAGGCTGCATCCGTTTTTGATCCCTTGTCCTTTTAAAAAAATTACCGGCATCGATTGCCCGGGCTGCGGTTTTCAGCGCTCGGTCATTGAGTTGCTCAATGGCCATTTTGCCGAAAGTTTCCGTCTTTATCCAGCCACAATCCCGCTTCTATTCCTGTTTGCCGTCTCGTCTGTATTATATGGGTATAAAGTTCCCGGAAAGCATCGCTTCATACAGCCGCTGATGTATTTTACGGGATATGTGATAGTCCTGTCCTACCTCTATAAGATGGTGATTATATAGGTACAGCCGAAGTGATTGCATTATGATCCTTCAGAAGAGCCTGGATAAACTCCATTTCATTCATCTGGGCCGGGATCTGAACCGAAAGATGTTCGCTTAGTTTTACGGCCAGATTATACACCAGAACGTTATTCCCGCTTTCTTTAAAGTTCCGGATTACCTCATGGATCAACTCGATGTCCTGGCTGTTTAAGCGTTCAGCTTCGGGAAAGAGCGGCTGATAGTTTTCTTCCGGCGGAATAAATGCAATATCTTCCAGTTGTGTCCTGGGCTTTGTTTTGATAACGGTTGTCCCTGCAACGCGGTCGCCGATGCGTTGATGGGGCTTACTCGTTGTAACGGAGATCAAGCCCCCGAGCTGAAACGTAAGAGTGAAATCGACGAGCCTGAAAATCCACCTCAATAAGTATTGCCCCAGGCGGGGGGATGTCCCGTCTATACTTACCACCCGTATCTTCATGAGCTTTTTGCCAAAACTTTGTCCATGAAGGAATACTTCACAGATCAGGTCATAAAGTGCAAAGATTATTACGATGACAAATATCACGATTCCAAAGACGATAGCGGAGCTTTCCGGTCCTGTACCAGGTACCAGATTCAGGATCGTCATAACGATAAAGGCTGCGTAATAGACAAGAAAAAGTATCCCCCAATCGATCAGGTAGGCAACCATACGTTCTCCGAGCCCCGCCATCTCATATTCTATATCGATATTTTGAGACGTAGTAATTTTAACGGTTTGCATTTAACAAATAAAAAAAACTAATTTAAACTTTTTATTGGTGATTTAAATTTTGTAAGTATTTTAACACTGGCAATCTAAGCCCAACGATTCAATGCGAGAGGCCTTATTTATTAAACAGAACGCGGAAAAATGGAAAGGATTTGAAAACATGGAGTCAAAGGACCCTGATCTTTTGGCTGAGTGTTTTATATCGGTAACGGATGACCTTGCCTATGCAAAGACCTTCTATCCCAAGTCAAAGACAACCGCCTATCTCAACGGACTTGCATCCCGCTTTCATCAGTCCCTTTACAGGAATAAAAAAGAAAGGTTAAGCCGCCTTTCGGCCTTCTGGAAATACGAACTCCCGCTGATCTTCAAATCGAGGGAAAAGGAGCTCCTGTATTCTCTGATCATCTTCGTTGTTTTTTGTCTGGTCGGGGTAGTTTCCGCCAGATCTGATTCCAGCTTTGTACGACTGATATTGGGGGATGGATATATTAAGATGACGAATGACAATATAGAGAAAGGTGATCCTTTCGGGGTGTATAAGAGCCATAATGAATTTGCGATGTTTATCTTGATCGCATTTAATAATATTGCCGTCTCCTTTTACGAATTTGTTTCCGGGGTTTTCCTTTCCGTAGGAACTATTTTCCTGCTCATAAAGAATGGTATTATGCTTGGGTCTTTCCAGTATTATTTCTTTAGTAAAGGGCTTGGATGGAACTCGGTACTGGTCATCTGGATTCACGGTACACTGGAGATCTCAGCGGTTGTGATAGCCGGAGCAGCAGGCCTTACCCTCGGTAACAGCATTCTTTTTCCTAAAACATATACAAGAATGGTATCAGTAAAAAAAGGTGCACTGGAAGGACTGAAGATCATTATTGGCCTCATACCTGTATTTATCTGTGCGGCATTCCTCGAAGGGTTTGTCACACGCCATACAGAGATGCCTGTGTGGACAAGTGTTTCAATCTTGATTTTTTCACTTTCCTTTATCATTTGGTATGTAATAATTTATCCTTCGGCATTAACACGAAAATTAAAAAAGGATTAGCTCCATATTTCTGAGTCATAATGAAGAATAAGGTAGAATTAAGAAAAGTCCGTGATTTCGGTGAATTAGTTGGCGATACTTTTTTGTTTATTGGTGAAAACTGGAAGCCGCTTCTGAAAGCCTATGCAATAATTTGCGGCCCGGTCTTACTGGCGGGGATAATTGAATCCATATTTAACCTGGTGTCGGACGGCGTTCCCGACCCCCGGGCATCCGTTGCGAAATCACTATTCGGCGATACTTCCTTTTTAGGATTAGTACTCCTCACACTGGCAGGTATCTGCATTTCGATCACTACGTTTTCATACATCAGTGTTTATAACGATAAAGGAAAGGAGGCACCCTTAACTACTGAAGTGTGGGGGTATGTAAAATATTTCTTTTTCAGGATGTTAGGCGCAAATATTCTTCTCGGGATACTTCTGCTGGTTGGAATAGTCATGTGTGTGGTGCCGGGCTTATATTTCTGGCCGGTTTTATCTATCATGCTGGCAATTATGGTTTTCGAAAATGGCTCGCTTGGTTATGCATTCGACAGAGGTTTCAAGCTGGTAAAAAACCATTGGTGGACTACTTTTGGAGCTATGATGATCATTATGATAGTTGTCTATGCCGGGATGATGGCTTTCCTGATATTGATGGGAATCGCAGGGGGAATCTCGGTATTGCTGGGGTCGGATTTTATGAAATCGTTGCCCTTCACAATAACCATATCGGTGATTCAATACCTTTGCCAGATACTCACCGGCATTTTCTCAATTGTCATAAGCCTCTGTTACTTTAGTCTCGTTGAACGTAAAGAGGGCATAGGCTTAATGCAGCGGATAAATAAAATAGGACAGGAAAATCCTGAAACGACCCTTCCCGATGAAGATTATTAATATCAGGTTACCATTTTTTCTTCTCATGACTCTTTTGCTTGCCTTATGGGGAAAAGAGGCTATCTCTGCTTCCCTCAAAAAAGACAGTACAGCGGTCAGTCTGAGAACGTTTAATCAAAGCGAATTAAACAAGTACAGGAGTAATGCTGAGTTCAATTATGAGGAAGGTGGAAAAGATGTCTCTTTATCGTGGTGGGACCAGTTTTGGAATAGGGTCTGGACATGGATAAGACGATGGTTTGGAAATATTGAGAAGCCTGGTCTTTCTCATTCTCCTGGTTATTGGAAATATATTTTTTTAACCCTAATTGCCGGCGTTCTTATTTACATCCTGGTTAAGTCAAAAGGTCTCAGTCTGTTCGCCTTGTTTAGCAGGAAATCACCGTCAATAGAAATTCCCTATAATGAATTTTCCGAAGACATTCATGGGATTTCCTTTGATGAAGAAATGGGAAAAGCTGTCGAAGCCCGGGACCTCAGGTTAGCTGTCAGGCTATTATACCTTAGATCCCTTAAACATCTGAGCGAAGCCGGGAAAATAAAATGGGTTCCCGGAAAGACAAATTCTGAATATGTAAGAGAACTCAGGCATACCGAACAAAGAAGGATGTTTTCTGTGCTGACCAGGGAATTTGAGTATGTATGGTATGGCAATTTTCCTGTTGATGACAGGATGTTTGACAGGATCAGAAACGCTTTTGCCGATTTTGATAAAGGAGGGTACAAATGAAAGACCTGAAATGGTACTCGGGTATATTCCTTGTATTACTGACGCTCTTCCTGGTTGCGCAGCTCAATAAGCCTAAACAGATAGACTGGAAGGAATCATTTTCGCGTGAAGACAAAGTTCCCTTCGGAACATATATCGCATATAACAGGCTCGGTGATATTTTCCATGGAAGCAGGATCAGTCCAAAACGAAACCCACCTTATTTTGTCTTCACCGAAAATAAGGTTGGTAAGGGTTCTTATATTATAATCAG
The DNA here is from genome assembly GCA_052039655.1 of Pararcticibacter sp. Taxonomy (GTDB): domain Bacteria; phylum Bacteroidota; class Bacteroidia; order Sphingobacteriales; family Sphingobacteriaceae; genus Arcticibacter. The sequence continues at coordinate 293 of JBQGEO010000290.1, read as the reverse complement.
TAACGGTCTCAGCATCGATCAATACGATTTTAAGGAACTTAAGAAATACATGCAGAAAGGAAACGACGTGTTTATTGCGTCCTATTTCCGCAATCGCTTTCTAATAGATTCTCTGAAGATCACCCTTGGAAATGAAGCCGGATTTAAGGCGGCCCCGGCTGGTCTTAATTTTGTCAACCCGTCCCTGCGCTCAGACAAATACTATAAGTTTGATAAAGGAATCGGAGACCAGTTCTTCAGTTCTTTTGATACCGCCAGGGCTGTTGTGCTTGGAATAAATAGCAGGGGGCATG
>JBQGEO010000289.1:0-9541 GCA_052039655.1 Pararcticibacter sp. | reverse complement strand
TTGTCACAAAAGAAACCCTGGGTCATGTTCATCATAACATATTTTCCTTTCCAGTACGAAACACTCACATTCGCCATCCCCGGGCTCACGCGTGCTTCTATGGCCGTTGTCGGAGCACTGGCCCACTTCGTCCCGTCCCAGAAGGTCCAGTTCATCGGATCACTCTGGAGGAATCTTGCCACAAAGACATTGGTAGTGGTTATCCCAGTACCCTGAAACCCAAAAGAATAAACATAACCGTCATTGCTTTTAACCATTCCTGCAGCATAATTGACAGCAACCTGGTTGCTCATTCCCGCAGGCGTCATGCGGGTCGCACTCCATTGATTTCCCGACACTTCGCTAAGCTTATACAACGACTGATTCGTGGCATTTAAGTCTTTTCCTTCACCACATTGCACCCATACATCATTGCCGATCTGAACTCCCAATCCGGGCCATGACCAGCTGGTTCCCGGCTGATTGTTAAACACCTGTTTAGGACGACTATGTGCACTGTTAGCGATGGTCATATTCGGCGTATGAGCAGGATCCCAATCCGTTTTTGAAGGTTGAATCATCACGGAGTTGTTGTAACTAAAAAAATGGTTACAATCAAATACGTTTCCAGCCCTCAGCGAAACACCATCCCAGGCATCCTGGGTGATCCATAACACCCGGCCATCACTTAAAGGGATACTGGTTCCCTGGTCAAAAGCGACCGAACCCTGATCAGGAGAATTTCGTTCGAAAAAAGTAACTGCTTTGTCATCCCTGTACGACTCCTCCGCAATAGGGGTTAAATTCCAATGCTGCTTGCTGTCTGTACTGGCAGCTTCCTGTATTACTTTCGGGTTGCTTCCCACAGAGGCAACATAGGAAACAGCCATCCCATTTCCTTTGTTGATAAAAGAATACACACCTTGTGCCGATTCTTCCCTGATCTCCCATAACTGACCGGCCCCAGGTACTCCATTCTCCGAAAGCTGCACGAGTTCAGCACCACCCGCATTCCCGGGAGAAGTGAGCAGCTTTCCGCTATGCAGGTTCATCATCTCATAGTACCTGATGTCATTTTCGGTCAGTTTATAAATGAGTTTCCATTTCTGCCAGATATCAGCTGCCCCGCCGGCTGAAGCCTGAAACAGATCAATCTTCTGATTATTCCGGTATTTCTCAGTGAATTTAATATCACCAGCCACCTGGAGGTATTTTACAGCAGCCACATTTTTAATAGTATAAGAAGCATAATCTATCCCAGCAGGGTCAAAAACCACAAAAACAACTTCCCAGGTTTCCACCTGCCCGCTTTCGGCTGTAACTGTATAGACAATCGTTTTTGTGGCCGGGACATCCACTACCTCGCCCGATTTCGGAGAAATAGTCGCCTTGTCCGAAATGGTAATCAAAGGAGTCACAGCTTTCAGATTAACTGTTTTTCCAACCGTTACTACCACTTTATTTTTACCGCCGCTACGCGAAATAACGGCATCACCTATCTGCCCTTCTGCAAGTTTAAATTGCTTGATCATCCTGCCTGGCTGCGGCGGCATGACGTAATCGTCATTACAGGCCCAGGCAAGAAACAGGCACGATATTAATAGAAATACAATTTTTTTCATACTATATTTAGTTAATGACCATTGCAACTATAAGCCTATCTGGAAACCTACGTTAATTACCCGTTGATTCAGATAGGTATCTCCGGCCGTATTCGATTCAACCTCAGGGTCCTGCTGATATTTTGAATAATTAGTCCAGGTAAGCAGATTATATCCACTGAGGTAAATTCTGGCATTGCTTATTCCTAAAGGCAACGCTTTATCGGGTACCTGATAGCCGAGCTCCAGGGTTTTCAACCGTAAATACCGCGCATCTATCAGCCAGAAATCAGACAGATAAGCTGCAGGACTGTTTATTGACGTCGGGTTTGTCGTCAGACGGGGAAACTGAGCATTCTGGCTGTTTTCAGGGGTCCACCTCTGCTGGTGAATAGGCTGAAACTGGCTTTGAAATGGTTCAATCCCGGTTCCTTTTACGACAAAACTGTATCCTGCTGTACCCTGGAAAAGGATATTGATACTAAAACCTTTATATCTTCCTCCAAGGGTCAACCCGTAAGAGGTACTCGGTAAATTAGGTTTCCCTATTGCCGTTTTATCATTCTCATCAATTACGCCATCCTCGTTAAAATCTTTATACTTCAGATTTCCTTTGTCGTCAAAGCCGATAAATGTATACCCGAAAGGCTGATTGATAGAATGACCGGTCTCCCTGAGCCATGGATAAGCAGGAGAAGGTTCGTCCTTATACAAGATCTTATTTTTGAAGTAAGAGAATACCGCAGAAACGTTGTAACTAAAGTTTCCCGCATTACTGCGATAACCCAGTTCTCCATCAAAGCCTTTGTTACGAACCCTGGCAATGTTCTCGGGTGATGCTTCCACGCCTATATTTAAAGGAAGGGAAGAGGGCGTTATTAATTGCCTGTAACGAAGATTATTGAAATAGTCTATGGTCAGGTTTAGCTTACTTGCAAATAAATTCGCGTCAAGGCCAAGATCAAACTCTTTCTGCTTCTCCCAGGTAACATCAGGATTACCCAGCGGTCCCTCAATAATTGAATTGTCAGGAGTATTCGTTTCGCCAAAAGAGGCACCAGGCCGGAGTAAATAAACCTGGTCATACAGGTACCGGTTACCCGCAACTTTATCAGACCCTACAACACCATAGGATGCCCTGACTTTCAGCAAATCGACAAATTCAAGTGCTTCTTTCCTGAAGAAGTTCTCTTTCGAAATACTGTATCCTACCGATACGGCAGGAAACCACCCAAAGCGGTTATTCGTATTGAAACGATCTGATCCGTTGTACGCTGCGCTGAAGTCGACGATATATTTCTGCTTATAGTCATAAATCGCTTTAAATGTTGAACCCTGAAAATTCTGGGGTATCCAGTTATTAGCATTACTAAATGCGTCCTTTTCCTTATACGATTCTCTGTTGTATAACAACATTCCGTGCACATTATGCGGCCCGAAGCTGTGGTCGTAATTCAAATAGGCCTGGATATTTACACGGCTGTTAAATAAGCCCTGCTCTGCACTCAAAAGATAGTTTCCCGAAGTATAGGTGGATCCGTTCAGCGTATAGGTATCACTGTCCGGATCATACAGATAAGACGGAGGAACTTCCCTTCTTTGCAGACGTGCATTTGACTCGACACTGGCATACGCCACCCTTCCGACAAACGACAATCCCTTAGTCACCGCATCCAGTTTCTGCGTTCCGCCAAAAAGCACATTCAGATCGTTCCTCCTCTCAAGTTTGTAACCCTGCGTTGCTAACCGGGCGTTAATAGTGGGAAGGAGTCCTTTAGTATCGCTGGCATAAGCATAGCTGCCATTGGGGTTCAGGAACGGAGCGGAATACGGATGGATACGTGTAAAGTCGTATACCTCGCCAACAATGTTGCCCGCATAGGGACTATTGATCCTGTTAAACCTTCCGCTAAGGTCAAAACGCAGGTTCAATGTCTTTGAAGCCTGAACATCCAGGTTCGACCTGAAATTGAATCTCCTGTAGTAATAATTAGGGTTTACCTGGTTCTCCGCATCCTGGAAAGTTTTTACATTTCCGTTCTGTGTAAAACCTCCTCCTGAAATGAAATATTTAACAGCCTCTCCTCCTCCTGAAATATCAATATTACTGTTATACTGCATGGAGCTGGGCTTAAATATTTCCTTATACCAGTTTATATCGGGATGACCGTATGGATCGTCACCTGTTCTGAAATGCTCCAGGTCTTCATTGCTGAACTGAGGGGTAAGACCATCATTCAGTAAGGCCTCATTCACCAGCAGAGCAGATTCGTAGCTATTTAAAAAAGCGGGCTTTTTAACCGGTGCCTGCAGCCCTGACTCTACCCTGATATTGATTTTTGGCGCTCCCGCACTACCCCGGCGTGTAGTGACGATCAGAACTCCATTTGCACCTTTGATACCATAGATAGCCGTAGTAGAGGCATCTTTTAATATCGAGATGCTTTCTATTTCGTTTACGTTGATCTGGGAAAGCTGTTCATAAGAATATTCGATATCATCCACAATGATCAAAGGTTGATTTCCGGCAGGATTTAAAGAACTCACCCCCCGGATAAAAAAATCAGAAGCATCCCGCCCCGGCTGACCTGAACGTTGCTGCGCGATAAATCCAGGAAGTTTCCCCTGCAATGCATTCTGAACACTGGATGTGGGTACTTCCCTTATCTCAGCCCCTTTAATTGCACTTACCGAGCCAGTCGTAGTAATCCTTTTTGCCTTTCCAAAGCCCACTACCACTACCTCCTCCAAACTGCGGTTACCGGCTTGCAGGATAACCTCTAGTTTCTGCCCGTCGTGAACCTTCAGCTCCTGGCTTTGAAAACCGATACTAGAGAATATGAGCACATTGGCCTGCCCCCTGAGCACCATTGTAAACTTTCCGTTCACATCAGTGCTTGTGCCGCTTCTTTCAACGCCTTTTTCTTTTATGCTCACACCCGGAAGAGGCCCGCTGGCGTCTTTAACTATCCCCGAAACCCTTGTCTGGGCAGAAGATATGACGGGGCTCATCAAAAAAATGAGCAGAATCGTATATAAATATTTTTTCATCTGAGAATTAGATTTAAAATCGGACATGTTAAAATTCTACCATCCCGGGTTTTGTACCATGTTTTTATTTTTAACTACTTCTGAATAAGGAATCGGAGCAAAATACATTTGCGGCGCCTTAAATTTCATTTGCAGTACCGGATTATCCTGGTAACTAAGCGTGCCGGAACCAAGCTTATAGATCAGCTTTCCATGTAGTTCTTTATTAAACTCAGTTTCAGCGATCTTCCACCGCCTTACATCCCAGTAACGATGTTCTTCAAATGCCAGCTCTACTCTGCGTTCATTCCTGATAACTGCCCTCATCTGCTCTTTAGTCAAGCCGGAAGGGATCGCGAAAGGATTTAAACCAGCCCTCCTTCTGATGGCTTCAACAGCGCTGTAGACATCCGCGTCAGGCGCATTCAGATACTCATTTCTTGCTTCCGCAAAATTCAGAAGTACCTCAGCGTAGCGAAACAGGATATCATCATGAGAAATATTACTGTACTGAGCAGAGCTGGTGTAATCAGCCATAAACTTCCGTAAGTAATAGGAAGTGCGGGTTTGCTGCCGGGTACCACCTGGTTTGTCAGCTCCTCCTTCATAGGTCTGCACAGGGCGGCTCAGCCAAGGGGCGCCATTATGCAGAATCGTCGCATAAAATCTCGGATCTCTGTCTTCATAGGGTGAATTCGGGTCATATCCGGAGCCGGATTCTGTAATAGCTTTACCATTAGCCATTCCGAAGGCATCCACTAATTCTTGTGTCGGGCTGGTCCTGCCGTTATTAATCGATGAAGTATAACCAATTGGACCATTGTTATTTTCAACAGACTGATTGTTCCCACCCTGCCGGGCAAAAATTCTTTCAGGACTCATCTGACCGAGAAAGACATTCACGAACGAGGGATCAAGACTTAAAACGTTCTCATCAATAAGCTCGCGCGCCGCGGCGGCGGCTCTTTTCCAGCGCTCTGCATCATAAGAATTATACCCCGTATACTGGTTGCCGGCCTGTATGTTCCCTCCGTTATAAAGAGGGCTTGCAGCATAAAGTAGTACACGGGCTTTTAATGCCATAGCGGCCGCTCTTGTTGGCCTTTCTATATTAGTTGCATCAATCGGATTAGTCCTTAAACTATCTTTAATCACATCGCATTCACCGACTATAAATTCGACACAGTCACTGAAAGACCCTCTCGGAATACTCACGTCGTCGGCCAGAGTAAGAACTCTGTCTCCCAGCAGCGGCACCCCTCCGTACCGCTTCAATAACTCGAAGTAATAAAGAGCTCTGAGGAATTTAGATTCAGCTTTCCAAACCCGGTTAAATGGAGTACCATTGCTTAGTTTACCCTTAAGAGGAACACGGTCTATATTTGAAACAAAAATATTGGCCTGCCTGATGCCGGTATAAAAATTAGACCACTGATTATCAGGATAGCTATTGGCAGTATAGGCTCCTGCCGCTAATTGAAAAACCGAGGTATTGCTGGTATTCGAAGAAATAGCATCATCAGTCGCAGCATCGAGGTAATCTCCTCCTACTCTGTTATGAATGCCTGGTAAATGCAGATAGGAATCGTATAGAAAACGGTTCGCATTTGCGCCGGCAGAATCTCTTGAATCAAATATAACGTCTAAAGTCTGCTGTTCAATTGGCACTGTTTCGAGGTCTCTTTTACACGAAGCGGCAGACAAAGCTGTTATCCCCAGCAGAAACAAGACTTTATAATATCTCTTAATCAGAATAATGAGCTTTTTTGATGCTGTTGAAGTGCTCATATAATCGTCGGTTATAACTCTCCTTGAAGTAAGATCATGTGAATTTTTCATTAGATTATTTTTAGGAACACTTACAGTTTAATATTAATACCAGCATTGATCGTTCTCTGAATAGGGTAGGCAGCATTGCTGTACACCTCCGGGTCCAGGCGCCCGTAAGCGGTTTCAGTAAATAGGTTCTGGGCATTTGCAAAGAGTCTTAATCCGGCAACCCTCAATCTTCTGGTAATACTATAAGGCAAAGTATAGCCAACATCAATATTCCTGACCCTGAAGTATTCTCCAGAATGTGTCCAGAAGCTGGAGTTGTTTAAATAAGGGGTATTATTTGCGTTAAAGCCGACCGTTAATCTCGGGTAAGTAGCAGTTGCAGCTGTTGCAGGCGTCCATCTGCCCAGCATGTAATCATATCCCTGGTCTTTCCCGCCATTTCCGAAAGAGTAATCAGTTTGCTGATACGTTCTGTTCTTTACACCCTGCAGCAATACACTGAAGTCGAATCCGGCTATACTGAACCCGAGCGTAGCCCCGTAACTTATTTGAGGTTTCGTATTGCCCAGGGCCGTCTGATCAAACTGATCGATTACACCATCATCATTCAGATCAACTAACTTAACATCCCCCGGATAGACAACAGTTCCGGCAAGCAAGGGTGCACCGTCGGCTTCTTCCTGTGTTTGAATAAGACCATCAGCGAGGTAACCAAAAGTCTGCCCTACAGGCATTCCGGTTCTCCTGTTCCAGGAATAACGCTGCTGTAACTCGTCCATATATAAGACCTCGGTGCGCAGGCGCGAGGCATTGGCGGTGATAAAATAATTGAATCTATTAATGGAATTTTTATATGTAATGGTCAGTTCCTGGCCAGTGTAAAGGTTTTTCCCGACATTTTCGTTGGGATAGGCCAAGCCGATAAGTTCAGTAGTAGAGCCTCTCTGTTGTAATAAATCATAGTACGTATCACGGAAGTAGTCGGCATTCAGTGTAAAATGTTTCAAAACCTGAAGATCCACGCCCAGATTCAGCTTACGCCCTTTTTCCCAGGTTGCGTTGACATTCGCCAGGTTCCTTTCCACTAATCCATATATGGGTGAATAATTAGTGGATGTTGGATAACTGTTCGTACCATCCTGGCCGAAAGCTCCGCGCCATGAGAAATAGCCGAGACTATTTTCATTGCTGTTTCCTGTCTTACCGAAAGTTCCTCTAAGCTTGAGCTGCTCAAGCCACCCAAGATTGTCTTTGAGGAAATTTTCCTGCGCAAGATCCCAGCCTAGTCCCACCGCATAAAAAACACCGTACTGGTGGCCCGGCTCGAAACGGTCGAAACCGGCATAATTGACAGCAGCCTCGGCGAAATATTTATCATTATAGCTGTAATTAGCAGTTGCCGCTATATCGGTATATTTTCCAGGGAGATCATACTGATAGGTTGAAGATTGCTGATCTGCAAACAGCATCGCTCCTCCTGAATGACCTTCCTTGCTGAAATTGTAACCCAGCGCTCCCTGCACGTAAAATTGCTGTGCCGTAGAGGTAGCGTTCATGGTATTCGGCTGATCAGAGATGGAACCAAACCTTGTATAGGAAGGGTTTCCGCCTGCATCCAGAGAAACATCATACACCGGTTGAACGAAAGCCCTGTTTACCACTGTAGAAGACAGGGAAGAAAAATTCACTTTCGCCCTGGCAAACAATCCCGGCAGCCAGTGATCGAGCTTATAATTTAAATCCAGGTTAGCCATCAGGTCGCGGCCATTATCCAGGAGATACCCGGATCCCATTGCCTGCTGGTAAAGATTTGTTATATAATCAGAAGAGCCTCCATAAGAACCATTTGGATTAAAAACCGGATAAGCATTGTTGGGAGTAGTGTATAACCTGTTCAAAATCGTAGTGACTCCTGCACCCGGCTGCCGGCCGTCCTGAATACGACCAAAAACCTGAAGCCCGATCGTAAAGCTCCGGGAAACATCTACATCTATATTTGAGTTAAGGAGATACCGGCTCTGTTCAAGATTGGTTTTATAATCAAACTGGTCGGAGGATTTAAACATTCCCTGCTGGTTCATATAGCTGAGAGCAAGAGCATACCTTGCATTTTTCAAGCCGCCGTTTACATTCAAACTATACTTGCTGATTGGGTTATCATCCTTTAAAATAGTGTTATACCAGTTAACATCCGGGTAGACATATGGCGATGACCCGTTCCGGTATGCTTCAAAGTCCTCGGCCGGATAAGCAGCAGGTAAGTTACTGTTCAGTAAAGCTTCATTGTACAAGTAAGCATATTGGTGAGCACTAAGCGGTTCAGGTGTTTTAAGGGCTTTTTGGAAGCCGGTCTGAGCCGTGAAAGATATCCTGGGAGGACCGGCAACCCCCTTTTTAGTGATAACCTGTAAAACGCCTCTTGAACTTTTCTGCCCTAATAACAAAGTCGAAAGAGCATCCTTGAGCACCGTAACGGATTCTATTTGTTCCGGATCTATCGAATAGATATCGCGTTGAACTCCGTCTACAATGGTAACAGGCGACTGCCCCCTCAGACTAAAACTTATCTCAGAATTATCGCTTACGCCGGATGCGTACCTTGTGGCTTCATTCGGAAGCGTTCCCGCCAGATCATCTACAGTGATAGAGGTTGTGCGCGCAGTCCTGAATCCACTCACTTCCTGGGTGTAAAAGCCAGTAAGACGGCCTGTAAGGGCATTGAGGTAAAGCGGAGTTGGCGTACTCGTCAGTTGTTTGTTATGCACCGAAGTTACTGCTCCGGTAACTTCCTTTGTGTTTCGCGTATTATACAGCGCCTGAACTTTCCCGGGTGTTTTCAGATAGCTCTCATCCATTTTCACCAGCACCTCAGCATCCTTTTTAACTTTTAATTTCCTGGTAGTATAGTCAGAATGCTCCACGATGATGGTCTGACCCTCACCTGGTTCATCTATTTCGAATGAGCCGGAATTATCGGTAACTACAGCTGTTTTACCCCCGGAAAGTTTTATGCTGGCATTAACCAAGGGCTTACCGAACTCATCCAGCACCGTACCCTTTATGACATGCTTTGCGCGCAGGTCCTGATGGGATAACCTGGTGGAAACAAGCTGTGCTTCTGCTATATATACATGGCACAAAAGCAAAAGCAT
>JBQGEO010000288.1:0-9005 GCA_052039655.1 Pararcticibacter sp. | reverse complement strand
GAGTGCTTTTTGCGAATGAAAAGGTATCGTGGGTACAGATTGCGGGGCTTGTTATTATCCTTGGAAGCGTGTTGATGATCAATTTAGCCAAGTACAGGAATAGCAGAAACTGAACTTTCATGCTATTGACAAAATGCTGCCAGTCATTGCCGTTTCAACCTAACACCTCTTCATCAAATCTTCATAAAGTATTTTATTCTTTGCAGAACAATAAACTCATCATATATATCTTTTTTCAGGGCTGGGTTTTGCTAGCCAGCCCTGTTATTCTTCATCTTTCTTTTCGCCCGATTTCTTTAACCTTCCGCTTTCTTTCAGAGCTTTGTGAAGCATCCATTCAATCTGGCCATTCACACTCCGGAATTCATCTGCCGCCCACTTCTCAATTGCCTTCATTGTTTCTGCATCTATCCGTAATGCAAATGACTTTTTCTCCCCCATAAAACTATTGATGTAATGTTCCGGTATTAACTACAGGCTGAGTTTCACGATCGCCGCAAAGTACCACCATTAAGTTACTGACCATTGCAGCTTTCCTTTCTTCATCCAGCTCAATGATCTGCTTTTCTGAAAGCAAAGATAATGCACTGTCGACCATTCCCACGGCTCCCTCGACGATTTTATGACGGGCGGCAACGATAGCAGAGGCCTGCTGACGACGAAGCATGGAATGAGCTATTTCAGGTGCATACGCGAGATAAGCGATCCGGGCTTCTATTACTTCAATTCCTGCAATTTCCATTCTTTCCGCAATTTCCTGTTCTAAAGAATGATTAACATCGTCAAAATTGGTACTGAGCGTTATGGTAGCTTGCTCATCTTCGAAATGGTCATAAGGGAAACTTCCGGCTAATTTTCTGACAGCCGAATCTGTCTGAACCTTAATAAAGTTTTCATAATTGTCTACTTCAAAAGAAGACTTGAAGGTATCTCTTACTTTCCATACCAGAATCACGCTGATCAGGATTGGATTTCCCATCTTGTCATTCACTTTTATCTTCTCACTTTCAAAATTACGTGCCCGAAGTGAGATATTGATCCTTCCGCAAAATGGATTAACCCAGAAAAGCCCGTTTTTATTGACACTTCCTTTATAGTCCCCAAAAAGCAGAAGTACAGCCGCATTATTGGGACTGACGATTAAAAGACCTTTGACAACAAGAATGAATAAAGGAATCAGGATAAAACAGATAACTTCCGGACGACTGTAAGAAAGGAAGACGACCACTAACGAGACTACCAGAAAAGCGCCCAGCATCAGGTAACCACTTACTGCAGATACTATTTTTTCAACTTTCATATTAATACATATTTGATATCATTTTAATATCAAATATAAAACAAAAAAACTCTATCAGGAAAATTTAAAATTTTTTCTCACCCATGAACTGCCAAACGAATTACACTCTTCCCTTGTTAGGAATGAAGATCATATAAAGACTGACAGATTAAAAAAAACAAACTTATGGCAAAATTCAAATTTGGAGACAAGGTGATTACCCCTGACGGTAAAGCAACCGTTGAAATGGATCAGGAAGAAGGATCTGAAGATGTAAAGGTGCAGTTGCAGGGAGAGGACAGTTTTAAGATCTATCCGGCAGAAGAACTGTCCTATGATAAAGATAAAGACTACGACCAGTAATATAGTGATAAAGGGACAGGATCCGCCAGCGCAGATCCTGTCCCTTTATTAAATTGCTTTCGCTTTCTCTTTCAGCCAAAGCTGTTCTTCTTCGTTTAACAGGGGTGATAATTTATCGGCCACCCATTGATTGTATCCGTTTAACCATTGGATATGATAGTTCTGGAGCAGATCCTTTTTTACAAGCCTGGTATCGATAACACAGATAGTGAGGGTTTCAAAGGTATAGAACTCTCCAAATTCATTCACGGTATCGCGGACAGCAAGAACCAGGTTTTCTATCCGGATCCCGTATCGCAGAGGCCGGTACAATCCAGGTTCCACAGATGTGATCATCCCTGGCACTATTTCGACCGGGAGATTTGACGGATTAAAAATCTGCGGGCCTTCATGCACATTTAAGAAATAGCCAACACCATGGCCTGTGCCGTGCCCGTAGTTAAGCGCATGATCCCAGAGAGGCTTTCTTGTTATTGCGTCAATCTGGTAGCCCTTAGTAGTTTTCGGAAAACGGGCCGTAGAGCCATCTATCATTCCTTTCAATACCAGTGTATAATCGGTCATCTCGTCTTCAGAAGGGTTTCCCAGAGAGATTACACGCGTAATATCAGTAGTTCCACGCTTATACTGCCCACCTGAGTCGAGCAGAAAAAGCCCTTCGGCATGCAACTCCACATTGCTCGAAGGGGTCGCTTTATAGTGAGGCAATGCCCCATGTTCTCTATACCCGGCAATAGTGTCAAAACTTTCTCCGACAAACTCTTCCTGTTCTGCCCTGAACTGATAAAGCTTCTCTCCTACCGATATCTCGGTTAACGAAGATTGTCCGATATTTTCTTCAAGCCATTTAAAGAAGCGTGTCAGCGCGACTCCGTCCCTAACCATTGTCCGGCGGGTATTCTCAATCTCCACTTCATTCTTAACCGCTTTGAAATTTGTACTTGGATTGGTGTCGAGTATTACTTTCACCTCTTTCGGCAGCTTCCTGAACAGGGAATAGCAAGTTCTTTTAGGATCCAGTAATATAACAGAATCTGAAGGGATAACCTGCAGTTCCTGTGAAATACAATTATACGGCATCAATTCTACACCCCAGCTGGAGAACCTGCCTTTTTCCTCTTCACTTAGCTTCGATTCGTCTATGAAAAGTATTGCTTTTTCTTCTGTTATCAGCGCAAATGCAAGTACTACAGGATTACATTTCACGTCACTTCCTCGTACATTGAATATCCACGCGATATCATCCAGGGAAGAAACCAAATGAAAACCTACCCGATATCTTGCCAATGCAGTCCGGATCCGGGTGAGTTTTGCAGGAACGGACTCGCCGGTTATTTCATCAGGAATTATATACGCCTCCTTTTCAGGGAGCGCCGGACGATTTTCCCAGATACTGCTTAAATAGTCTTTTTCACTGTTAATTTCAATTCCCGCAAACGTCAGTTCCTGTTCAAGCAGAGCGGAAAGCTGTACCGAGATCAGATCTCCGTCAAATGCCACGACAGCCCCCTCGGTCAATCTTTCGGTTAGCCAGCTGATATATTCAGGCATTGCCTGTGCCTGTAATTTTACCAGTTGAAATCCACTGCCCTGCAGTTGCTCTTCTGCCTGCACAAAATATCTTGCATCTGTCCAGAGCCCTGCAAAATCGCGGGTAATTACAAGAGTTCCGGCCGATCCGGTGAACCCGGATGTAAAGGCAATACACTTATACCTGTCAGGTACGTATTCACTTATATGGGGGTCGGCAGAAGGAATAATATAAGCATCGACCTTATCTTCTTCCATTTGTCTGCGTATTCCCGCAAGCTTATCCAGAAATGTCATGTTGTTTGTTTTTTATAAAGAACCGGCAAGTTACAAAAAAGCTATTTGGTATCAGCGGGCATCGGTTGGCTTTTCACCGGGGTTTAAATTCTAATTCCCTGCACTTGATATCGAGACAAAGAGGTTAACAGTAATAACCAAAACCCGATAGCTTTTACTACTTTAGAGCTATGTTTAAGCAACTGGCAAATAAAGAGGAACACGGCTTTGAATGGCTGGACTTATCACAGCCTGAGAATGAGGAACTGAAGCGAATTGCAGAGAAATACAACTTACATGAAGCGTCTGTTCACGACTGCCTTCAGCCGGACCATCTTCCAAAGTATGAAGCTGTAAATGGTTACTGCTTCATCATCTTTCGTATTTATGCAGACCAGCAGTCTATGGAGGCAGATACAGTACAGGAGCTTACAGACAAAATCGCGATCTTTTTCTCTGAAAAATACATCATAACCATACACCGTCAGGAACAAGGCTTTGTTAACAGCATCGCAGACCTGTTGCAAACACAGAAACTCAAATCGACACGGCAGCTGCTGAACATACTTATTAAATATTGCCTCCAGACATACGATGCACCTTCTGCGAAACTTGCAAAGGATATTGATTATTACGAAGAATGTGTGTTCCTGAGAAGCAGAAAGGTTCCATTGCTGAAAGGGCTTTACTACCTGCGCAGAAAAATTGATCTGGTGAGAAGAATGCTGATCCTCTCGTATGATATCGTAGATAATCTTGACACGGAGGATGAGGGAAATGTGAACACCCGCGATACCCGGGACCTATACATTAAACTTCAGAATGTTTACGATAGCTTATATGACAATATCAACCAGCTCCTTAACGCTTATTTTTCCACTTCCTCGCAAAGGACAAATGAAATCATGAGAGTACTTACCATTTTTTCAGTATTCTTTATGCCGCTTACATTCATTGTTGGTATTTATGGCATGAACTTTAAATACATGCCGGAGCTTGATTGGCATTTAGGTTATCCCGCTGTTATACTTCTGATGGTGATTATCACTATAGCTGTGTTTATCTGGTTCAAGCGGAAAGGCTGGCTATAGAGGAGCCCATCTGGTAAAACTAATATGCGCCCGGCTTGTATGTAAAGTATCTACATTGAAAAACAAGCTATATGAAAGTCATAATTATAGGTGCCGGCTTTGCCGGACTTGATCTGGCGCGAAAACTAAACAACAGAGAAGGAATTGAGGTTTTGCTCTTTGATAAGCTCACATATCATCAATTTCAACCATTATTCTACCAGGTTGCCACTTCAGCACTTGAACCCAGCAGTATTTCATTTCCCATCCGAAAGGTTTTTCACAAAAGCCCTAACGTGCGGATCAGGATAGCACATGTTAAGTCAATTAACCATTCTGATAATCTGATCGTTACCGATACAGGTTCATATACTTATGATATCCTGGTAATTGCAACCGGTGCAGATACCAATTATTTTGGAAATGATAAACTTGCGTCAAAAGCTCTTCCCATGAAGTCTACGATGGAAGCAGTAAAACTGAAGAACCATCTGATAAATAAATTTGAAGATGCATTAGAGATCATTGATCCCGCGGAGCGGAAAAAGTTCCTTACAGTGGTTATCGCCGGGGCGGGGCCAACGGGAGTAGAACTGGCAGGAGCCATTTCAGAAATGCGGAAAAACATGCTGCCCAAGGATTATCCCGAACTGGATTTTAAGATGATGGATATTTACCTGCTCGACGGACTTGAGAGGCCCCTTTTTAACATGAGCCCCGAGTCGGGAGCAGATGCCTCAGGTTATCTTAATGAGCTCGGGATTATACAAAAGATGAAGACCATCGTTAAAGATTATGACGGGGAAAATATCCTGCTCGGAGACGGAAGCGTTATCCAGTCAAAAACGCTTATTTGGGCAGCAGGTGTGAAAGGGAACGTCCCGAAAGGACTTGATCCGGATCTCATCATAAAAGGCCGGATTAAGGTTAACAGATATAACCGCGTCACAGGGACCTCCAACATTTATGCAATAGGCGATATTGCAGCCATGGAAACCCCGCTTTATCCTAAGGGACATCCGCAACTAGCCAGTGTAGCAAAATCCCAGGGCAAATTTCTCGGAAAAAACCTGATAAGGACAAGTATGGGAGAACCTATGCTCGAATATGAATTTGAAAACAAGGGCACCATGGCGACCATAGCACGCGGGCGGGGAGTAGTCGACATGGAGAAGCCATTTAAAACACATCTTAATGGGGTGCTTGCCTGGATCACCTGGATGATGCTGCACGCCTCATTATTGTACGGTGGAAAGAACCGGGTAATTGTCTTTGTAAACTGGTTGTACAAATTGTTCAGCTTCGATCAGACACTTCGGCTTGCCGAACGATACTACTCCCTGATCAGTGATGAGCATCTCGAAAAAATAAAAAGCGAAGATTGCCAGGAAACCGAACAAAGAGAAAAATCCCAGATGTGATCAGGTGCGGAGCCCCTTTAATTGTTCTTTCAGCCTGCTTTGCAGGTCAGTTTCCAAATTTCCTGTGTTGTCCTCCAGTATCCACTCCCCTTCAGAAGCCCGGAAACTGGCCAGATGTTCGCTATTAGAGAATACCTGATAAACGTCAGAATCTCTTTCTGTTTTCACTATGTAATCGGCAAATGTACCGTCCGCTAACATCACCTGTATATCAAATTGCTCAGTCATAATTCAAATTTTAGAAGATAACCAAGAGGGAGCGTTTATGTTTCAAAACGCTCCTGTATTACACCTATATTAACCCGCATATCAAAAAAGTACCCCTTTAGGATGTAGTAAATTCCTTTGCATTCTAAGATTTATCAGTCCCGGGGAAAAAAACATAACCGCCAAGAAAATCACTAATGTAAAAACACCCGAAAAAAATGAAATGCTGCAACTGTAGGGGATGAAGGTCACTGTATAGTTTTACTGCACGAAATCAAGAACATTGACTGCACGTATTTTTACGGGTACCGGCATTACCAGCCTCGCCTTTTACATTTCATTACACACTGTTTTCTAGTTAGTTAATAAAAAACAACATTGAATTGACCACATTGGCACAGCTTTAGCATAATAGTTAACATCAACATTAAACTCAGCGATTATGAAAAAGAACATAAACATCAACCAAATTGATAATTTAACAAGAAACACAGACAAACAACTTATGCAAATGCTGATGGCCGACCTCGAAAGCTTGAGAGGCAAGAAAAATCAGAATTCTTCAAGGGACGCCAGAAGCAAACAAGCTGCATAACCACTATATATCATCTACCTATGAAAAAGGGAACCTGCACAGGGTTCCCTTTTTTGTTGTTCATCTTCCCGGGTGTTCACGTTTTCATGCACCGATTACTAACAAAATAACTATACTTGCATTGCTTAATTAAAACAATCATGTCGCAACTTTATCCCTTCAAATTCAGAACAATATTTAAAGACAAGATCTGGGGCGGAGAGAAAATCCGAACTTACCTGGGAAAAGATTATTCGCCACTTCCCAACTGTGGTGAAACCTGGGAGATCTCGGGCGTAAAATCAGATGTTTCAGTGGTTGAAAACGGGCCTCTTGAAGGTCAAAGTCTTGCTCAACTACTTGAAACGCACAAGGAGGAACTGGTGGGAAAATCAGTATACCAAAGATTCGGAAATGAATTTCCTCTCCTTGTAAAATTCATTGATGCCAATGACGATCTTTCTATCCAGGTTCATCCTGACGACGAGCTGGCCAGAAAACGCCATAATTCTTTCGGAAAAACTGAGATGTGGTATGTTATTGAAGCAGATCCGGGAGCTACTCTCATTTCAGGCTTCAATCAGCCCGTTGATGAAGAGGTGTATCTTGAAAAGCTGAACAGCGGCAAACTTACCGATATACTAAATAAGGAGAAAGTTGCTTCCGGTGACGTCTTCTTTTTGCCTGCCGGAAGGGTGCATACCATTGGTAAAGGCCTGCTTATCGCGGAAATACAACAGACTTCAGACATTACCTATCGTATTTACGATTTCGACAGGGTGGATGATAAAGGAAATAAACGGGAACTTCATACAGAAGAAGCTCTTGCTGCTATTGATTACAAGTTCTACGATCAATATAAATCTTCTTACGAAAAGAAGAAGAATGAGCCTGTAGAAGTAGCGACATGCCCCTACTTCACAACCAACATCCTGGATTTTAGTCAATCTGTTTCGAGAGACTACAGTTCCTTCGATTCATTTGTCATTCACGTCTGCGTGCAGGGATCTTATACCCTAAAGTATGACGGAGGGGATCTGAATGTTCAAATGGGAGATTGCGTTCTTCTTCCGGCGACCATCAGTAAAGCCGGCCTTGAAACATCAACAGGATTTAAAATCCTGGAGAGCTACATACAGGAATAAGTTATAAGTAGTAAGTTTTGGTACCCTCAACTCATTCTTAACCAGTTTCACGAGTACTAGCCTGGTGATAAAGATCTACGGCTCCGCTTCCTTTCAAGAAGCAAAAATGAGTAGAGATATTATATATTTATAAGCGTATTTTGGTGCTTTCACTAATAAGAGAATGTATCAAAATACGCTTTGTTTGAATACCCTTCTTATCAAAGTCAATCTGATAATTCACGAAAATCAGTCACTCATGTTCTTCCTTCAGTCCGGAAATCCGGGCTTCCATGCAAGTTTACACTTACCTGTCGGACAAGTAGAATAAAATACCGAAATTTCCTGCCCTTTAAATTGAACGAACTTGATAAACCGCTTAATATATTTTCTTTCAATCGTTATTTTCTCAGTCCTCACCCCAAAAGCACTTTATGGGCAGAAACCGGTTATATTAAATGATAAAATTGATCAGCACATATTCCAGTTTAATGAAATAGAAATATTTGAAGATCCGTCCGGAACCCTCACTCTTGCGCAGGTTAAGGAAAGACCTTTTACCCCGAGCAATACAAGTACGCCTCAAACCACCAACCTCCGTTCTGCATACTGGTTTAAGATTAAGATCGATGGTAACAGCATGAAGGTAAACAGGCATTTTCTGCTTGAATTCTTTGACCAGACAATTGATGAAATAACCGTTTTTATTCCGGATAAGTCAGGCAAATATACGTCAAAAGTCCTAGGAGATAATTACAGGTTTCAGCAAAGGGAAATTATTCACAAAAACTTCGAAATCCCGATTGAAAATTTAGCAGGAGAACAAACTTATTATTTTAAAATTAAGTCGTGGCAACGGGCCGACATTATTATCGTTCTCCGGTCTGTTAACTGGTTCATTCATTATGCACTCGACGAGTATTTCTCGTTCGGTATCTTTTATGGAATGATCCTCGTCTTCAGCTTTTATAATCTTCTCATGTTCTTTGCCATGAGGCAAAAGCAGTATTTATATTACGTTCTCTATATACTGAGTATCGGCCTGTATGAAATGTCTACAGATGGCATTGCTTACCAGTATCTATGGCCGGCCTTCCCTCAATGGAACCAATACGCTTTCGGTGTCGCCTTGTTCCTGGTGAGTACCTTCTCTCTCCTGTT
>JBQGEO010000287.1:0-3732 GCA_052039655.1 Pararcticibacter sp. | reverse complement strand
CAAGGGTTCTCCCCTGCGATATGCGATAAATTATACCAGCAACATGAGGCTGAAGCACGATCAGAATGTGATCACTTTTGAATATGCCGTTTTAGATTTCCGGCTTTCGAAAAACATCTCCTACTCCTATATCCTTGAAGGCTACGACAAAGGATGGCATCATGTAAAAAATCTAAAAAAAGCGACCTATACAAAAATACCTCCTGGCAAATATACGTTCAGGGTAAAAACGACTGATAATTATCACTTTACCAACATTCCGGAAAAAAGTATTTCTATCGAGATCCTTAAACCCTGGTGGTTTAGTAACGGAGCCATGTTTGTGTATTTTCTTGTCGCTGTTCTGATTATAGAAATGGTCAGAAGATTCGTCACCACCCTGATCGGGCTGAAAAACAAGGTCATCGTCGAAAAGAAGATGACGGAATTAAAACTACAGCTCTTTACAAACATTTCGCATGAGCTCAGGACACCTTTAACCCTCATTGTAAACCCGTTAAATAAAATCAAAAACACCGAGGAACTGAGTGAAAAAGGACGGGACTACCTGGATATTGCCAGTAAAAATGTTGACAGGATGATGCGCTTCGTCAATCAGCTTCTTGATTTCAGGAAGATTCAAAATCAGAACCTGAAGTTAAACGTAGAAAAGGTGAACCTGGGGGCCTTGTTGGAGCACACTGCTGCTTACTTTAAAGACATCCGTTCGGAAAAAAACATCAGACTCGATATCCTGAGGCCAACGAGCGAGCCACTGGTATGGTGTGACGAGGAGAAAATGGAGATTGTATTCTTTAACCTTCTGTCAAATGCAATAAAGTTCACCCCCCCGGGGAAAAGAATATCCATCAGGATTGAAAACAGCCATCATGAGTATATAACAGTAAGCGTAGAGGATGAAGGTGCCGGCTTACCGGAAGACAAGCTGGAAGATATTTTCAGACTTTATTACGAAGGAAATAATCAGGACAGAGCATTTAAGGGAACAGGCATCGGACTGGCTCTAAGCAGGGACATCGTCAGGCTTCATAAAGGCAAGATCTATGCACAGAGAAACGCAACAGAGGGACTCACCATCCGGGTTGAGCTCCTGAAGGGCCATGCACATTACCGCAAAGCTGACCTGGCAACTGAAGACACCGCTTCAGAAATACAGCAACAAGCCTTACAGCCACGGACAGAGCATAAGACTATACGGCCAGACTTAAGTCTTGACGGCTGTCCTAAACTTTTGATCGTAGAAGACAACAGGGATGTAAGAAGACTGATCGTGGATCAATTTGATCAGAACTACCAGGTACTCGAAGCTGAAAATGGATTGGATGGATATGAAAAGGCAGTCGGATTATTACCAGACGTCATCATCAGTGACGTTGTGATGCCGGTAATGGATGGCGTACAAATGCTGGATAAGCTGAAAAACGAAATTACCACAAGTCATATTCCTGTAATCCTGTTAACAGCCAGATCTTCTGTAGAAGACCAGATAAAAGGTTTGTCCAGCGGTGCTGATTTTTATATCACCAAGCCCTTTCATTCCGAATACATCGAGCATTTAATACACAACCTGATTAATCAACGGCAAAGAATGGTTGCGAGTATTCTTGAACGGTCAAAACAACCAGCCTCCCGGGTTCAGGATACTTACATGACCCCGCGGGACGGGAAATTCTTAAAAGATGTTGTACAGATTATAGAAGACGGGATGTCAGATGTGCATTTCAATATTGATGCGGTTGCTGTCGCCATCGGTATGGGCAGAACCACCTTCTATAAAAAGATCAAAAGCTTAACCAGTATGTCGCCCGTTGAGTTTGTCAGGGATATTCGCTTGAAAAAAGCCAGTGAGTTACTGGATGCCAGTGAGATGTCTATTTCCGAAATAGCCTACATGGTAGGATTTAACAGTTCAGGATATTTCAGTACCTGCTTCAAAGAAAAATACAAAGTGTCGCCTTCAGATTATGCCAGGGACAGAAAAGAATGTAAACAAAGTGTATAGATCATTCTAAAAAATCCTCATATTGGATGACTGATTTTTTGATTAGTTAATGGAGAAAATATTCGACTGGAACCGGATACTGTTTAATGATCTTCCTGCCGCATTCCTGCTGGAAGTTGTGCTGCGATCAGTGGTCATGTTCATGGTCATTCTGATGACCTTACGGGCGTCGGGAAAGCGCGGGATCAGACAGTTATCCATATTTGAGCTGGTATTGATCATCGGACTTGGTTCTGCCGCCGGTGACCCGATGTTTTATGAAGATGTAGGCATCCTGCCGGCACTAACTGTTTTTCTGGTAATTATCATCCTCTATATGGGCATTACGCGGCTGACTGACCGGTTCAGATGGTTCGAGCGTGTCATGGAAGGAGAACCTGTATACGTTGTTCAGTCGGGAAAGATCCGGTTAGAAGAACTCAAACGCACAGGTCTGAGCCGTGAAGAACTTTTCTCTGAGCTGCGGCTGCAGAATGTTGAACATCTCGGACAAGTCCGGACAGTGCTGATTGAAATTTCCGGAGAAGTGAGTGTTCTTTTCTTTCCCGATGAGGAAGTAAAACCGGGTCTTCCTATTTTTCCCGGTCAGCAAAAGAAAGCATTGCCAACCGATCACAACCGCTGTTGTGCCGAATGCGGAGAGCCCTACACGAATGCTGCATCCGACGGCTGCTGCACCTGTTGTGGCTGCGACGAATGGGTTGGTTGTATGACGACAAAAAGGATTGCCTGAGATTGGCCAGAAAAAATATTTGTCTGAAAACCCAGCCTTCAGCCTGATAAAACTGCCTGACCATACAGGCAGTTTTTACATATAGTAGAGCACACTTCATATAATAAAGCTCCCTTCCGGTACACCTGCCAGGAGCAATATTCCTGGACGTCCTCCCTTTAACCCGCGACCAGGTAGCTGCATAATAGCAACATAGTTATCATTTTTTTCAACGAGGTTGTTGTCTTCCTCAGGCTCATCCGTGATAAATTTGTTTCAGTAGCTATCCGTCATTTCCGTCAATCAACGATCAGTTTCGTTACCGCAATGCGCTCAGGATTGCATTTCGCCCACCGGTAGGCTGGATCTGCGATAACTATTAACAACCATAATTATTTATAAACCAATAACAAAAAAATGATGAGTAAACTTAGATCTGGTTTAGCAGGTTTGATAAGGCCTCTGATGTGTCTTATAATGGGCCTGTACTTACTTGCTGTGCAGGGATACGCACAGGAAAAGGTAGACGTATCAGGAAAGGTCCTCGATGAAAAAGGATCTGCCGTTATCGGCGCCACTATTATTGTCAAAGGATCGAAAGGAAATGGTGCCAGCACTGATGAAAGCGGCCGGTTCACACTGCCCGGTCTGGTCCCCGACGCCGTTCTGGTTGTCAGTTATCTTGGGTACCAAACCCAGGAGATCCCGCTTAAAGGGCGAAAATCACTTAGTATTTCCCTGGTCGAAGACTCACGGCTACTGGAGGACGTGGTCATCATAGGCTACGGCACTCAGAAAAAAGGGGATGTAACCAGTTCGGTGGCAAGTGTCAGGCCTGAAAATTTTGCACAGGGAGCGATCAAAGATGTCGGACAGCTGATTCAGGGGAAAGTCGCGGGACTCGCTATCAGCAATCCAAGCGGCGATCCTACATCAACAACCCAGTTCCGGCTAAGAGGCACCAATACCATAGGCGGAGCAAATACGGCTCCCCTGGTCCTTATTGACGGAGTTCCCG
>JBQGEO010000286.1:0-2567 GCA_052039655.1 Pararcticibacter sp. | reverse complement strand
ATCTTCTGCAGCGATTTAGTATCCGGTAATTTCCTCTCGTCAAACTCAGATAATCTCTTTTATGTGCAAAATTCGTCTATGCCCGGAAACGCTGTTCAACGGACATCACACTCATCTTTTTGCTAAAGTAGTATTTTTTTATATCCGGAAAAAAGAGATTCAATTTAATTTCGTTCAGGCAAATGAAAGTGTATTTCCTGCTTCAGACGTACGGTTAACAATCAGATTGATTTTATTTAAAAATACGTAAATTGAGCCGCTGGAAAAACGTTCAAAAAAAACGTTTAGATTTATGGCTCTGAATTACGTCTGGATAGCTTTTTTCATCATTTCATTTGTTATTGCACTTATAAAGCTGATCTTCTTTGGCGACACAGAGATCTTCCAGAAACTTGTTGAAAGTCTTTTTGATACCACCAGGTCTTCCGTTATGGATATTGCCCTGCCCCTTGCCGGCACCATGGCTTTCTGGCTTGGAATCATGAACATAGGAGAAAAAGCAGGGGCTATAAACTTTCTTAGCCGGATCGTGGGTCCTTTTTTCAGCCGGCTCTTTCCGGAGGTTCCTAAGAATCATCCGGCAACAGGGCAAATGCTGATGAATTTTTCTGCAAACCTTCTGGGGCTCGACAATGCAGCTACGCCTCTGGGACTAAAGGCTATGGGAAGCCTGCAGGAAATAAATAAGACAAAGGATACCGCCTCGAATGCTCAGATCATGTTCCTGGTGCTTCATACTTCCGGTTTGACTATTTTACCCATTTCTATTATCGCGCAGCGCGCGATCCTGAAAGCAGCAGACCCTACAGACATTTTCATACCTTGTATTATCGCTACGTATGTAGCTACAGTAGCAGGCCTGCTGATTGTCGCAGTCAGGCAGAAGATCAACCTGTTTAACCCTGTCGTCATGGGATGGCTTTTAGGATTAACCGCGTTTATTGGCCTCGTTGTATGGTACTTCACGGTACATCTAAGTAAAGAACAGATCAGTGAAGTGTCTAAAGTAGTGAGCAATCTTCTTCTTTTTCTTATCCCGATAGCCTTTATACTTGGTGCACTCCGAAAAAAAGTGAATGTCTTTGAAAGTTTCGTGGAAGGGGCCGTAGGAGGATTTGAGACATCTGTAAAAATTATCCCTTACCTGGTGGCAATGCTTGCTGCTATCAGCGTTTTCAGAAATTGCGGAGCGATGGGATATATTGTCGACGGATTTCAATATGCCTTCAGCCACTTCAACATTGATACCAGGTTTACTGATGCCCTGCCGGTAGCTTTTATGAAGCCGCTGAGTGGTTCGGGAGCGAAAGCAATGATGATTGACACGATGACCACTTTTGGACCAGATTCCTTTGTGGGGCGCCTGGCTTGTGTTTTTAACGGTTCGGCTGATACTACTTTCTACATTGTGGCTCTCTACTTCGGCTCAGTAGGAATAAAAAAGAGCCGGTATGCCATTACAGCGGGGCTGTTTGCGGATCTCGCCGGTGTAATTGCAGCTATATTAATTTCATATTTGTTCTTTGCTTAAAATGATATTATGAAGACTCACACAATCGCACTTATTGCACATGACGGACGTAAAGCCGAAATGGTAGGTTTTGTTAAAGACCATTACGATATCCTGAAAGAAATGAACCTGATTGCAACGGGCACTACCGGTTCTTATATTCAGCAAACAGGTCTGGAAGTAACCCGGAAGCTAAGCGGTCCGCAAGGCGGCGATGCCCAGATAGCAGCTATGGCTGCTGAAGGTCAGCTGAAAGGGATCATCTTCTTCCGTGATCCCCTTGGAAAACATGCTCACGAACCCGATGTACAAATGCTTTTACGGATTTGCGACGTCCATAATGTTCCGCTGGCGACCAACCCCGCAACTGCAAAATACTTATTACTGGGAATTGCCAAAGAGGAAGGTATTGAGGTGTAGTGTGCCCCCGGGCAGAAAGCAAAAAAACAATCTTGCTCTTTATAGATTTTTGTCCTCTATATAAAGAGCTGATGGCTGACGGCTGATAGCCGTCAGCCGACAATCCATACAAACATGAAAACATCAGTAAGCATCGCTCTTATCCTTGCAGCATCTATGGTAAATGCACAGGAGAAAATGACCCCCGAACTTCTCTGGAAGCTTGGAAGAGTTTCAGGGGAAGTTGTTACGCCCGACGGTAAAAACGTCATTTTCGGGGTAAGCCAATACGACGTAAACGAAAATAAAAGCGAACGTAACCTTTACACCATTCCTGTATCAGGAGGAGCCGTAAAGCAATTAACTGAAGCAGCCGGTGCCGAAAGCATCGTCCATATAGATCCGAAAACGGGATTAATCTGGTTTATCTATAAGGGACAGCTCTGGACCATGAACGGTGACGGCAGCGGCAAGAAACAGATTACAGATTATCAGGACGGACTGAGTAATGTCAGACTCTCTCCCGATGGAAAACATATCCTGTTTTCGAAAGAAGTACAGATATTGAAAATCCATAGCACAGACCGCTATCCGGAATTGAAAAAATCAGATGCCTATGTGTTTGACGACCTGATGTACCGTCATTGGGATACCTGGG
>JBQGEO010000285.1:0-6143 GCA_052039655.1 Pararcticibacter sp. | reverse complement strand
TGAACCGGATAAATGGGCAGACCTCTTTGCCAGATCGGGTGCAAAATATGTGGTATTAACCTCCAAGCATCATGACGGGTTTTGTTTATGGCCAAGTGCGGAGTCTGCCAAGTGGAACAGCGTGGATGTCGGCCCTCACCGGGATATTATCGGAGATCTGACGAAATCTGTGACTAAAAAGGGGCTTCGGATGGGTTTATATTATTCATTACTTGAATGGACACACCCGCAGTACAATGAAAAGTCGATAAAGGATTATGTAGGAGAGCACATGCTTCCGCAGCTTAAGGACGTAGTAGAGAGGTATAAGCCAGAGGTTATTTTTTCGGACGGGGAATGGGATTATCAAAGCAGCGTTTTCCGGAGTGAAGAATTCCTTGCCTGGCTATACAACGATTCACCCGTAAAGAAGACAGTTGTCGTAAATGACAGGTGGGGCAAGGAAACAAGGAGCAAGCACGGGGGATATTATACCACGGAATATGATCTGGTTCACGATAAAGCGGGTATTGCCGGTACTCATCATCCCTGGGAAGAGAGCAGGGGGATCGGCACTTCCTATGGATATAACCGCTTCGAAACGACCGAGCATTATTATACCAGCAAGCAGCTGGTTGACCTGCTGGTGGAAAAGGTTTCCGGCGGGGGCAATTTGTTGCTGGATGTTGGTCCCGATGCCAGCGGACTGATCCCTGTTATTATGGAAGAGAGGCTCCTGGATATCGGAGCCTGGCTCAAAGTGAATGGTGAAGCCATCTATAATTCCTCTGCCTGGGCTCGTAAAGGTTCAAAGACTGAACTGCCTTCGGTCTATTTTACCCGCAACGGGAACACCTTGTATGCAATCTGCACCAAATGGCCTGACAAGCCTTTAAAGATCCCGGGAATTTCAAAAGTTGGGAAGGTGAGTATGCTCGGACTTGCGGATGCTGTAAAATCTTCGGTCAGCGGCGGTACTCTCACTATTGTTCCTCCTTCCGTACTTCCCGACCGTGTCCCGTGTAATTATGCCTGGACCTTCAAAATAGAAAATGCCGGAATTTAAGTTAACCATTGAATTGAATGAAAACCAGGTTTATTGTTATATTTTCTGTGCTCCTCCATTTTTGCAGCTTCTCCAGCGGACAGGAGATCATCCGCCTGCTGAATGGCAATTATGCAAAAGTTGAATTATGCACTCCTTCTATCCTGCGTGTCAGGATAAACGCTTCGGGTAAATTTCCTGTCAGCCTGATGGAACGTTATGAGATAGTCAGGAAAGACTGGCAGGCTGTTAAAAGTAAACAAAGGAAGACCAATGATCAGTATGTGATCGAAACGGACAGCCTGCTTTTCCGTATGTCGCTGAAGGACGGTACCGCTGCTCTTGAGAGAAAGGGGCAGCTTAAGGCACTTGTGGATAGTATCGCTGTGAAGTTCATCCCGGGAAGGAATAAGGTGGCTGATCTGCTGAATCATGAATTTAGTAAGGATAGCCTGACTGCCGGGGGCATTATCGGCGATTCGGTTAAGAAAGAAACGGCGGTTGTTGTCAATTACCAGGATTCTTTGTCCGCTCTGCTCTCTTTCTCGCTGAAGAAAGATGAGCGATTTTACGGGCTGGGCAGCGGAAACCGGGAAAGTATTCAGCGGAGAGGGCATATTGGCCGGATGTGGGTACAGTATCAGCGTTCGGAAGCTCCTGTCCCGTTCATCATGTCCAACAAAGGATGGGGTGTATTTTATAACACGACGAAACTGCATTATTTTGACGTGGGTAAGTTCAATCAGGATGTGATGCAGATGTATGAGCCTGATCAGAAAGATGCTGATTATTTCCTGTTTGCGGGACCTGATATGCCCTCCGTATTGAAGCAATATACCCTTCTGACAGGAAAATCTTATGTGCTGCCCCGCTGGGCCTATGGGCTTGCCTTTGGCAGTAACACGATGGAAAATCAGTTTACCGTACTGGAGAACACTGCCCGTTTCAGGAGCGAAAAGATCCCTTGCGACATTTACTGGCTGGAGCCGCAGTGGATGGCTAAATGGTATGACTTTTCTACTTCGAAGGACTGGAACAAGGATAAATTTGTTGCAGAACTAGCGTGGACAAAAAGCTTCGATCCCTTGTTTATCACGAGGCTGTCGGACATGGGCATGAAGCTGGCGCTGTGGCTGTGTGTGGACCACGATTTTTCTATCGAGGAGGAAGACCGGATCAAAGCAAGGAACGGGGCGGCCTTGTCAGGGCAGGAACATTGGTTTGATCATCTTCGTAAATTCCTGGACCAGGGTGTCAGGGGCTTTAAGCTCGATCCTTCGAGAACTCTTGACCTGCACGCCGGAATGAATTATTACAACGGGTTAAATGATCGTCAGATGCATAACCTTAACCAGGTGCTGCTGGTGAAAAATATGCAGGAAATGACAAAGAATCACCTGGGGACGCGTACCTTCCATCACTATTGCGGGGGATATTCGGGCATTCAGCGGTTTGGTGCGTCTACGCTCGGCGATAATGGCGGACGGGCAGAAACCCTTTATGATGTTTTTAATCTTGGGATGAGCGGGCATAGCAATACTACCTGCGATGTGCTGGAAGGAGTTTATCCCCTGTTACCCGGCATTCATATGGGCTTCTTTCTGCCCTGGGTACAGATAAACAGCTGGGCCTATATTTTTCATCCCTTTTACTTCAGCGAAAAAGACAAACAGGCATTCCGCTTTTACGATCAGTTGCGCTATCAGCTGGTCCCTTATATTTATTCAAATGCATTGCTGGCTCACGAATCGGGAATGCCGATGGTGCGGCCGATGCCTTTGGTATACCCGGAAGAAGAGCGGTTCGCGAATTCCAGCCGGCAGTTTTTCTTTGGAGAGAACTTTCTGGTAGGGGCATTTACAGATTCAATTGATCTTCCACGTGGAAAATGGATCGATTTCTGGTCCGGCAAGACAGTTGAAGGAGGCAGGAAAATCGTTTGCCAGCTTCCTGAGCAAGCCGGCGGGCCCCTTTTCATAAAGCCGGGAGCGATCATCCCTTTCCAGGAAACAGTGCAATACCTGGAGCCAAAGCCAGCAGGTGCACTCACCCTGAAAATCTATCCTTCCGGGAAAAGCAGTTTTACCTTGCTGGAAGATGACGGAGAAAGTTATGGATATGAAAAAGGAGCGGTTGCCAGGACATTATTCACCTGTGATCAGACTTCAGTAAGTACCCGGTTTGTGGTGTCAGCTGCAAAAGGCAGTTTCCAGGGCATCCGGGATAAAAGGACGTATAATCTTGAATTCAACAATGTAAATCAATTTAAATATGCTAAATTGAATAATAGTACATTATCCGGAGGGGTAACGTTCGACCGGAAGAAAGGAGTCGTTAAAGTAAGTTTTGCAGCAGACTCGGATAAGAGCTATGTTGTAGAGCTTTTCTAAAGATTTTTAACCAATTAATGCTGAGATATGCATGTAAAAACAGGAAAAGGATTTGTTGATGTCAGGGAACTCTGGGCAAGTTTCCTAAAAGGTGACGAAGAAGCTTACAGTAGTCTGATGAGAAGATTCACGCGGCCACTTTTTAATTACGGGATCCGTTTTTCGAGTGACAGGGATCTGGTGAAGGATTGCATCCAGGATATTTTCTTTGATCTGTGGACGAAGAGAAGCAGGATCTCGGAAACAGCTTATGTTCAGGCTTATTTGTTTAAGTCTTTAAGGCTGAGGATTATGAGAGAGCGGACGAAGTGGGAGCAGGCGGAGACACTGGATAATGCTCCTTTCCTGGCTGAATTCAATATAGAGACCCGCCTGATTGAGGAGCAGTCGAACCGGGAGCTGAAAGAGAGGGTGCAAAAGGTTTTTAACTCCCTGCCGCAGCGGCAAAAGGAGATCGTTTATCTGCGGTTTTATGAGAACCTGAACCACGACAGGATATGTACTGTCATGGGACTCACCAAACAATCCGTGTATAATCTTCTTCAGAAAGCCCTGATTAAAATGCGCAAAGAATGGGAGATCGTGACCCTGTTCCTGATGCTGATAAACTGGTAACCGGAAAATAATTTCAAAAAAAGAGGAAAGGGAGGGTAGTTTTTGTCTCTTTCTGTATTCTATATATTGTAAACCCTTAAAATATTTAAAATGGTTAATTACCTCACATATGAAGTGGAAGACTTCATTGTGGACGATTTTTTTATCGCCTGGGTTTTAGATGAAGATCCGCAGGCCCGCCACTTCTGGGAGGTCTGGCTTGAAGAACATCCCCATAAAAAAGGTGTGGTGATGCAGGCTTATACGATCCTGAAAGGATTATATATCAAGCCGGAGGGATATTTGTCGGATGCGGAAATCGAAGAGATCCACGATAAGGTCAGGGAAAGGATAACAGATGCCCGCAACAATTCGGGGTTCCGGTTTTTGCTTATGCGGAGCCGTTTCTGGCTTTCAGCTGCAGCCCTGATCCTTGTAGTGCTGACTGCCGGCATCATTGTATACCTTAAAAGGGATACTTCCGGATCTGTGGTGACTGCCGGGAACCAGAAGCCTGTTCCGCTTGTGCGGGAGAACAAGGGGCAGAAGCCCGTGCTTGTTTATTTGCCTGATCGCAGCTCTGTTGTTCTGAAGCCGGGCGGGGTACTGGAATATCCTTCCGTTTTTACAGGTAAGAGCCGGGATATCCGACTGACCGGCGACGCGTTTTTTGAAGTGACAACAGACAGCAAACGTCCTTTTATTGTACATGCCGGTGAAGTGGCTGTTAAAGTACTGGGAACCGCCTTCAGCGTGAGTTCTGCAGGAAGGGACAGGAGTATTAAGGTCGTGGTGAATAGTGGTAAAGTCGCTGTTTTTGACAATGTAAAGCAATCTGCCGGGAAGAAAGAGCAATATCATCCTGTAACGCTGACAGCTAATGAGGAGGCGGTTATTAATAAAAAAGATACAGAGATTGTGAAGCAGAAGCTGGCGAAGCCACTGATATTGTCACCTGAAGTGGCTCGTAAGATGTTCAGGTTTCACAATGCTTCTTTTGCCGATGTCATAGCGAAGCTGAAAGAGGTTTACGGAGTAGAGATTCTTTTTGATGAGGAGACTATGGGCAGCTGCCCGATATCTGCCACGCTGAGCACTCAGCCTCTATACGAGAAGGTGAAAATAATATGCGAGGCTGTAAATGCTGGCTTCACCATTACTGATACAAACATAACCATTGAAGGAAAGGGATGCACACAATCCCCGGATCATAACTAACGCTAACCATAAAATCCGTAATTAATATGAACAGAGAAGAAAGTCCTTAAGATCATACAGCAGAACCGGCAAGTTCGCCGCAAGCCGGTTCTGTTTTTGGGTCCACGGATTAGTAGATACTACAGCTCCTGAAAAGCTGCCGTGGAATGTATTGTCAAGCCAACAGTGTTATTAACCTAACAAGTTCAAATGTATGCAATATAATTCTATACTGCTAAAAGTCATGCGAATTTCGCTTATACAAATCTCTCTCTTTGTTACACTTGTGGGTTCTTCTATCGCCCGTGAAGGAAAGGGACAAACAGTTCTCAGTACCCGGGTGACGCTGGAAGAATCAAATACCTCCCTGGAGAAAGTTTTACTCAAGCTCGAGGAGAAGTATAATGTCAGTTTTGTGTATAGCCCTCTTCTGATCCAGGCTGAGCGGAAAGTGAATATATCAGCGCAAAGCGCTCTTTTGACCGACATCCTGGAAAATCTGCTGGAACCTCTGGCTCTTTCCTTTAAAATTACGGGTGACGTCGTGATTATTAAGAACGCTGCAGAAAGTGCAGAAGCTTCAAAGATTATTGTATCGGGAAAGGTCACCGATGATAAGACAGGAGAAACCCTGCCCGGAGTTTCGGTAAAACTTAAGGGCTCCAGCCGGGGGGTAGTGACCGACATTGCCGGTAAGTTCTCAATCGAGGTACCCGGTCCGGGGGCAGTCCTGGTGTTTAGTTTCGTTGGCTTTGAAGACCAGGAAAAGGTTGTTGGAAATTCGCAGGTTATGAATGTGGTGCTTAAGGGAAAAAGCAATAGTCTGGACGAAGTGGTGGTAGTAGGGTATGGCGTACAGAAGCGTGTGAATGTTATCGGTGCGGTAGCCTCCGTAGATGGTAAAATGCTGGAGAGCAGGCCTGTTACGAACCTTTCGA
>JBQGEO010000284.1:0-19832 GCA_052039655.1 Pararcticibacter sp. | reverse complement strand
TCCCGGCCATATTTATATTCATTCCACAGATATTCACCATAAGTAGCAAAAGATTCATTAAGAGGAAGATTGGCCCACGATTCAGCAGTGACCAGATCTCCAAACCAATGATGAAACAACTCATGCGAAACAATGTCTTCATATGTTTCATCCAGGTATTGTTCCTTTGTGAGGTTCATCCGGTCAAAGAATACTGTAGCTGTTGTATTCTCCATAGCTCCGCCAAGGAAATTACGCACTACTATCTGAGAATACTTTTCCCAGGGATAGTCCACCCCGGTTTTTCTTGAAAAGAATTCAATCATTTCCGGAGTCTTACCAAAAATAAGCCGGGCGTTCGGAGCATACTCGGGCTCCATATAATAACTCACCTCTTTATCTCTCCATTTGTCCTTCACAACTGTGAAATTACCCGCAGCAACCATTGTCAGGTAAGTTGAATGAGGCAGCTCCTGACGCCAGGTATCCGTCCGGGTACCGTCACCATTATCCGAAGAGAAATCCAGAATACCATTAGAAAGCGTTACCATACGCGAAGGAACAGTAAGACTGATCTCCTGGGTCATCTTTTCCTGCGGCCCGTCAATAGTAGGAAACCATGCCGAATTACACTCAGTCTCTCCCTGTGTCCAGAACTCCTGAGGCATATCCTTCTCTTTCCCGTCGGCATTCACAAAGTAGAAGCCGCGGTCTCCTGAAGAAGCGATATCCTCACCTACCTTTAGCTTCGAAGGCATGGCTACATATTGAATATACACTGTATATTTCTGATCACGGGTATACGTTTTATCTAAAATGATCTTTAGCTTCTTTCTGTCATAGCTATACTTAAGAGGCAGCAGGTCATCCTTCTTTACAAGTGCCACTTGTTCTATCCTAAATCCTTTTGCACTCAGCACAATGGAGTCAGAAGGATAAAACCAGGGCTTCGCCTGGATAAATGCTTTTCCAATTACATGAGAACTGTCCCAGTCAAATTTCAGGTCAAGCTTTGTATGAATAATATCGGTTAGCCTGGTGTAACTGCCCCTGTAAATATTTGCACCCGGCCGGATTGAACTTACTGTTATCGGATCCATCACTACTTTTTGCGTCGAAGAGCACGACAGCAGAAACAAAACTGTCGTCGCAAAGAAGCAGTACTGATATAGGTATCTTATGCGCATTTTTGAAATTTATATTTAACCTGCAGGAAGAAATGCATGCTCGTGAATTTAAGACTCTTTAATAAGGTCATCAACCAGCTTCTCAAATTCTTCAACAAATTCAGTATAATGTCTGCCTGTTCCGGGACCACTGAAACCTGTATGAATTTTGCGCACTTCACCTTTCTTATCGATAATAATAGTAGTAGGGAATGCTTTAAATTCGTTTAATGCAGGCATGCTTGTAAGAGCATCTTTCGGTGTATAGCCGGTGAGCAGCAAAGGATAAGAAATATCAAAACGCTCCTTTAATGCTTCCACGCTCTTCTTTGACCTGACCGGATCAGTGGTCCGCTCATATGCAAGTCCAACCACTTCCACTCCCTTATCTTTATATTTCTTATAAAAAGGGGCGAGGTAAGCTGTTTCATCCATGCAGTTAGGGCACCATGAACCGAGGAACTGAACAATGACCACCTTATTCTTAAAACGGGGAGCATTAGCAGAGACTTGCTTTCCATCAAGATCGGGAAAGCTAAAGCTGATTTTCTTTTGTCCTTTTTTCAGGGTGGTGAGAGAGTATGCATCAGGAAGCATAGCTTTATCATCCTTCGTTGCAGTCCAGTTATCAACAGACGACAACCCGGCGTAAAACTTCCCGTCGCTTATTGTATTGTTCTTTACCTTACCGGTAAACAAAAAAGCATGTGAACCATCAAAAGTAGAGAGGAAAAGCCGGTCGCCCGAAACAGTACCTTCAAGATAACGGTAATCACCGGTGGTTGTTAAAAAGGTACCGGTCACCTTTGACGAATCCTGGGAGAATTCGCCGACAGCGATCGTAGTATCTTTACCATCAGGACTGGTAAAAGTGGCAGACCATTTTCCTGTAATGTCTACCCCGGGCTTCTCCTGTGAGGGGGCAAATCGCCAGTTAACACCATGTTCCGCTGTAAAGTCCATAGAAACATCTTTATCAGCTAAATGCCGGATCCATCTTCCGCTCATCCCCGCAGAGGTAAGGCCTGCCCGTATTTCAGAATCAAACAACGGAAGTTTTATGTTTACAGAATCACCCTTTTGCTCTATCTCGTCCACTCTGAACCGCTCTCCGGCATTTATAAGCCATATGGCCTTCCTGCCGCTGGTGTCACTAACAATAAAATTAAAAGGGATCTCTGTGCCTGACTCTGTTTTTAAAGTAGCTCTCCAGGTTCCGTTTTCCAGGCCGTTAATAGTTCTGCCGCACGCAGAGAACAGCAATACTGCAGTAACAAGAGCAGCGGCAAAAACCAGGAGCTTTCCGCAGTATGCTTCAGTTTTAGCAAAAAGAGTCATTGTTCGGAGGTATCTGAGAATAGATCTGTTAAAATAATATTTTGATTGCATCAAAGTTTTCATCATAAAAGGATAAGAACCAAGGACTAAACATAAACCAAAAGTAAATGTTAATGGCACAATGTAAAGATACACCCCTTGATAATTCTTCCTTAGTGGCTGAAACTAAAGGCTGGTTTCTCTGATTTTACGTTCAATTGCCGTTGTTGAATAACCTTCAATATAAGTAATTGTTTTCACCTCTCCGCCGTTTGCAAGCACTACATCTGCCCCCACGATTTTGTCAATAGTGTAATCAGCCCCTTTCACCAGCACATCCGGTTTTATAGCAGAAATCAGGTTTAAAGGCGTAGGCTCTGAAAAGTACACCACCGCATCGACAAAGAAAAGAGAAGCAAGGATCAAAGCACGCGAATTTTGATCTGTGATAGGGCGTGCCGGGCCTTTCAGATCAGAAACAGACTTATCTGTATTCAGGCCTATAATGAGCTTTTGCCCCATACTGGCTGCTTTCGCCAAATAATCAATATGCCCCAGATGCAGAAGATCAAAACACCCGTTGGTGAAAACAATCTTCTTTTCCTGAAACTTCCATATATGAACGAGAGGTAAAAGATCTTCAAGGGTCTTCACCTTGCCGTTAACAATATCTAATTTATCCATGCCAATACAAATAAAGGCGTCAATCCAATTTAAACTGCAATATACACCAGAATCAGCAGCAGCCTCATACAATTAGTTGTTACCTGATCAGGTGATTGTCATCATCCGGAAAAACCAAAATTGGCTGATACTTCTTCGCTTCTTCCATGGGAAGCGACCCATATGACATAATAATCACTATGTCTCCCACCTGCGCAAGCCTCGCGCATGACCCATTAAGACACACTATGCCTGAGCCACGCTCCCCCTTAATGACGTATGTTTCAAAACGAGCTCCATTATTATTATTCACAACCTGAACTTTTTCATTTGGAATAATATTAGCAGCATCTATTAAGTCTTCATCAATCGTGATACTCCCCACATAATTCAGCTCTGCCTGAGTCACTTTCACCCGGTGTATCTTCGACTTCAAAACCTGGATAATCATAGTACAAAATTACAAAAACAGTTATAAGTTATATTGCCCCCGTTGTAACTTAAGGGTAATATTATATAAGATGACATTATTCTTTACGATTAAAGAGACATGAACTGACAGCGGAGCGGAAAAATGCAGTCTGCCCGCCACTAGTTCAATATCATATTATCAATGAGTCTGGTTTCACCCGACCGGGCCGCAACCAGAGCTATAATACTTTCAACCTCTTTCGACTCTGCTGGCTTTAGGGTAGCCGCATCATATATCTCAAAATAATCCAGATCGATACCTTCGCTGGCATTCAAAAACGCGACAGCCTCTTCCTTAAGACTTGCAAGATCTTTCTCCTGGAAATGATCTTTAGTCGTCTGAAGCGCCGCCGATAACGCCAGTGCATTTCTTCTTTCAACCTCCGAAAGATGTATATTCCGGGAGCTTAAAGCCAGCCCGTCATCTTCACGTTTGATAGGACACATTACGATATTTACCGGGATCTCCAGCATCTCTGTCATTTTTCGCAAAATCAGAACCTGCTGAAAATCTTTCTGTCCGAAAAAGGCAATATCCGGCTTCACTATATCAAAAAACTTCTTAACTACCTGCGTTACGCCCTGGTAATGCCCTGGCCGGGATTTTCCTTCCAGGATATGCTCAAGGTAACCCAGATCAATATGCCAGGATTCTCCCTGCTGATACATTTCATGAACAGACGGAAGAAATAAAATATCACAGTTTACACTCTTTAATTTTTCAATATCCGCCTCTACAGGCCGGGGATATTTTTCAAGATCAGAAGGATCATTGAATTGAGTGGGATTCACAAAAATACTGCAAACAACTACATCAGACTGCTCGCGGGCGATGTTAATCAGTGACAGATGGCCGTCATGCAAGGCACCCATCGTGGGGACAAAGCCGATTACTTTCTTTTGCTTTTTCAGCTCATCAAGCGACGCGGATAATGCTGCCTTTGTTACGAATATTTCCAATTTCTTATTTAGATACAGGCTCAGAATATGACTTTCAAAGCCTCAAGTGTATAAATTTATGCAAACGTACATAAAATTGTTTAATCTCTGTTTTTGCCGATCATTTTCAGAAGGATCACTGCACCTGCCAGGTCCCGCACACCAAAAAAATATTAATAAACAGTGACAAAAAACATTTGCTGCGACAAACCGATAAACGATTGCTTAAAATACGATTTAATACTTTTTCAGAAATCGAAAACCCTGGCTTAAAGTGTTAAAATTTAAAAAATCGAACGCACCTCTTGCGTAAATCATTGATATATCATAATATAATGTGTATATTTGCAGTCCCAAATTCTATTCTTAAACATTTAACATTTGGAGATGGCAAAAACGAAGTTACTGTTTATTACCCACGAGATGTCGCCTTTCCTCGAGTTAACAAAAATTTCTGAAATCACGAGACAACTTCCTCAGGCTATGCAGGATAAGGGTTTTGAAATCCGAATTCTGATGCCGCGTTTCGGCAACATCAACGAGCGCCGTAACCGCCTGCATGAAGTGATTCGTCTTTCAGGGATGAACATTATCATCGATGATAACGATAACCCGCTGATTATTAAAGTCGCGTCAATACCTTCAGCACGTATGCAGGTATATTTTCTCGACAATGAAGAATATTTTCAGCGCAAGCATGTTTTCAGGGACAATAATAATAAGTTTTTTGAAGACAACGATGAACGTACTATTTTCTTTTGCAAAGGCGCACTGGAAACTGTTAAAAAACTGGGATGGTCGCCTGACGTGGTTCACTGCCATGGCTGGATGAGTTCATTGGTTCCTGTTTATCTGAAAACAACCTACAAGGATGATCCTACGTTTAAAAACGCGAAGGTTGTTTATTCGGTATATGAAAATTGCTTTGCTGAAAACCTGAATGCTGATTTCGCCAGAAAAGCGATCATGAACGGCATGAGTGCAAAGCATACAGAAATGTTTAAAGGTTCGGACTGTGATTCTTTACACATCGGAGCCATTACCTATTCTGATGCCGTAGTTTTCGGAAACGAAGAGATCAGTGAAGAGGTAGTTAATTTTACAAAGGCAAGCGAAAAGCCCCTTCTTGAATTCGAAGGCACTGCCGACTATGAGAACTATTACTCGCTCTATGAAGAAATTTCAAGCGAAGACCTGGTTTCATTAGCGTAGCATTTGACCCTGTTCAATAAAAAAGACGCTGTCTGTTGAAGGCAGCGTCTTTTTTATTTCAGTAAAGAATATCAAAATATCATAGAACAGGTTCTTCCTGTTAGCCAACCCGCCAGCATACACCGGATGATCATTTCTAGTCATCATCTGAAGCGGAAAGATCAAAACGCCAGGTGTCATAGAGTCGCGTAGAACCAGATATCCCTGTCGTCACATACCCATAATTCTTGATGGCAAATCCAACGGCAGCTTCGCGTGAAGAACCTTCAAACTTATCTACTTCCTTCCACAGGTCGCGATCAGGATTATACTGCCAGGTAGTACTTAAGGATGAAGAAAGATTTCCGGTAGTTACATAACCATAGCCATCTAAACTGAATGTAGCAGCGCTCTTTCTGGAGATATTATAGTTATAATCATCGTTGTTTTTTATATCATCACTCTCCTCCGAATCGCCATCCGGGTTAAGCGAATGAAGCTTTGTCCAGGTGTTCCCGTCCAGACGGTAAAACGATATATCAGCCTGGCTGTTATTATATCCCCCGCCTACATAGGCCTTATTGTTAATAACAAAAGCAAATGGAAATTGTCTCTTGCTCTTAATACTTGCAACCTGTGTCCAGGTACCAGGATCGCTGTCGCCTGCACCCGGAGTATATTCCCAGAAGTCGTTCAAATCGTTACTACCATCATATCCGCATCCTACATACCCCTTTCCGTTCAGGGTAAAAGCGACGGCACCCCAGCGTGCAGCTGCTGCTGGCGGGAGGCTCGCTACCTGCCTCCATGAATTGTTCCTGGGATTATATTCGTAAAAATCTCTCAAAGCAACACTGCCGTCGTTAGTACCGGTACCTACATAACCTCTCCCGTTAATAGAAAAACCTACTCCGTATGCGCGCTCAGCACCGTCCGGCAATGAAGAAATCAAATACCAGTCATCCGCATCTGCATTATACTTCCTGAAATCTCCGACGCGTTTGGCGGTCGTTGAAGTGCCGGAATTGGTTACCCCACTCCCCACATAAGCAGTATCATTTATCACAAAACCCACCGCACCGTTCCGGGCAACTCCCACATAATCTGCCATTCTCTGCCAGTCACCTGCTAAATCATCATCGTCATCATCATTACTACTGCAGGCAGCAACCAGAGTAAGCATGAAAAGAAAAAAAACTCCCGTGAAAAGTTTGCTCATAACATTATAAATTTAAGTTTGTGTATGTAATTTTTAATTGAATATTCGCCCTGGTATTGCTTGCTGAACCTATTACAAGACGACCAAGAGAGTTTTGTAAATCGGTTACCGGTAAGCTTAAAAACAGTGAAGTATTCAAGTAAACGGTACTCGATTTCGTAACATAATCCGTTAATGGAAAAGTATAATAGGCCGTTCCCGTGCCATCGTTAAGACTATTCTGAAGAGATAAAGAGGAGACACTCGTCCTGGAATCCGACAAAATAGAGACCGGCTTGTTATTGTCATTCGCTACTAACAATACCAGCTGCGAAGGAAGAGGAAACAGATCATTATACCCGGGAGGAATTCTTATGATAAGCTCGGCCTTGTTGATAGCGGAATTCTCCCTTTTTGCAATATATCCTAAATAAGGAATGCGAATTTTAGTCACCAGCCCCGTCCCTCCCTGGATATAGCTTAGTTCAGATGTTTGCGAGGCCGGAATCTCATGATTTATCAAACTAATGTTTTTCAGTTTCGTACCGCTCCTGTCGGCTGTAATATTGTTAAACTGATAACTGTTATTGTTCAGGCTAAATTTCAACTCACCGCGTCTCAGAAAACCATCGGCACTGGCATAAGAATAATAAATCTTCACTTCGGCAGTATCGGTATACCCGATTACTGCATTTCCTTTATCTGAACCGGGAACCAATACCAATCCTTTAAAATAATCAAGAAAATCTTCTGAAGAACTAATCAACGAGCTGCCGTCTTTAACCAAGGAAAAGAGTTCGGAACCGACCGATTGGTTAAGCCGGAAAACAAGAGTATCTTGTGAAGCCGGCCTGGGCTTGAATGAGATCTTTCCTACCGGATCACTTTCATGCTCCAGCCTCGTCCGGTTATAGAAGGTCTGCCCCCCCGAAAAAACGTTTTCTTCCTCAGGTTCCTTAATCCCTCCGGATGTCGGAAGAGAAATCCTGTTTTTCAATTTGTAAATACTGATTTCCTGGGTAACAGAAGTATCTCCGTAATAGTAACCGGAGTATTTCAGCTTGACCCTGACAGAATCGAATCTTGCATCATCTGATAGCGCCGAAGAAGAAATACCGTCGGGTGCCACCTGGAAATAACTGGAAGACTGAACATTCCCCAGTTCCGGATCGGCAATCCGCCCGACCAGCATCACACCTTTCCCTGCAGTAGGCAGGGAGTCGAGCAGAAAAGTCGAGGTATATATAGTGGCTGTATCGGTAACATCGGTACCGAGATGCTCCTGCATCCCCAGGCCGACATCATCCTGTTTCTGACAGGATACTAAAAATGCTAAAACAATCCCCGGAAAACTCAAGCTGGAACACTGGCACTTTAAAAGCTGCTTCGATAATTTAAACATTTATCTTATTAAGAAATTTTCACTCCAAATATGGAGCTGGTTTTTACGCGTTTGCTTTTTTTTAACATAGTTTAACCCCCAGTAAAGAAAAAGCTATCGGATATTAACAGTCATTAACAAAGGGACCCCTTATCTGCCTTTTTGATTAACAAATCTTAACCAGGCATCGGGATCTCCGGTTACCCCGAACGACAAACCAGAACCATACAACACAATTTTCATCACGAATGTAGGAAGGATCGAAAGCAGGATTTTGCAAATGCGATCTAGCTTGTTAATCTCCGGACGATCAGCCGGATTTCATCTAGAATCCCGGCACCAGGTAGAACATTTCCGCATGCTGGGAAAATCTAAATAGACAAAAACCTTCAGTTTGTCGTTATTATCCAACCTTTAATCGTATTTACCCTCATATAAGTCACTTAGTTAGTACTTTAGTGCAGGATGAACAGGATTAAAGTACAGAACTTAGTGCATGAGGCCATTCCGTTATTGCTTTGGCTGGGGGCTGTATTATTTCCATTTCTGTTCCGCTCTCCTTCTGTACCGTCCTCTGTTCACAAACACTTCCTGGAAGGAATTTTCATCAACAACCTGGTCTTGCTTTCTGTATTCTATCTTCATGCATTTGCTATTTATCCGCTGAAAAAATGGCGGAATGGTATTCTGTGGTATACTGGTGGACTACTTGTTTGTTTTATTGCTTTTGTGTCGGTGTCAAATAGGCTCAACCCGGATCCCCGTCTGCTGGAGTGGAGGAACGTTGACAAGTTCCGTCAAAGGGAACGTTTTCCGAATCCGCCTCCTCCCAGGCATCGTCAGCACAGGATTATCTTCGAAAGGAGCAATCCATTGCGGGAATTCCGGATCGTGCCATTCTTTTTTGTTATTTTTTGTAGTTATTGTTACCAGATCCTGAGGGACCACGCCAAGCGGGAGAGAGCACTGAAGGAACAGGAGAACGAACATCTGAAAACGGAACTGAATTTTCTCCGTTCACAGATAAGTCCTCATTTTATGTTCAACGTGATGAACAGCATGGTATCGCTTGCCCGTAAACAATCTCCTTTACTCGAAACCTCGTTAATAAACATGTCGAGCCTGATGCGCTACATGCTTTATGAAACGGGAGACAAACAGGTGTCATTAAACACCGAAATTGAGTATCTTAAGAATTATATAGACTTGCAGCTTTTGCGCTATGGCGATTCTGTAAAGCTAAATCTCTATATAAACGGGCACACCCAGGGATATCATATCGAACCAATGTTGTTGATCCCTTTTGTCGAAAATGCATTTAAACATGGAATATCCATGATAGAGGCGCCGCTGATTGATATTTCTTTAGCAGTTGACGCGAACACCCATTGGCTGAATTTCAACGTTGTCAACAGCATTAGTCCGCAAAAGGACAAAAGTGATGGTGGAATCGGCATCGGGCTCGTAAATGTGCAGAGGAGATTAGCGTTGCTGTACCCGGAAAAGCACACGCTCAGCATTGGCCGGGATAACAACATCTTTAATGTCAAACTTAAAATTAAACTTACATAATGGACTGTCTTGTAATTGACGATGAAAAGCTAGCCCTCGAACTTTTAGAAGACAATGCGAAAAAGGTACCGTTCCTGAACCTCAAAGGATGCTGCAGAAATGCAATTGAAGCAATTGACATAATGAAAGATCACAAGATCGACCTGATCTTTCTGGATATCAAGATGCCCGGGTTAAATGGCCTCGAATTCATACAGACACTCTCTAACCCGCCGTTGGTTATACTGGTCACTGCCTTCGCGCAACACGCACTGGAAGCGTTCAGCCTGAACGTTGTAGACTACCTGGTGAAACCGGTTCCCTTCAACAGGTTCCTTACCGCTGCCAATAAAGCTTTTGATATTTTCAATATGAAGCAAATTTCGCAGCAATCACACGGATTTCCCTCCTCCGACCATATTTTCGTCAACGCAGGATATTCCCTTATAAAAGTCCGGCTTCAGGACATCATTTATATTGAAGGCCTGAGGGACTATGTCAGGATCAATCTGACAAATGATCAGGTAGTTACTACCCGGATCAGCATGAAAAGCCTTGAAGAGAAACTCGGCCCTGCAACATTTATGAGAGTACATAAATCTTTTATTATAGCTCTCGACAAAATAGACTCAGTCCAGAAATACAGATTGATTATCAATGGCCGTGAGATTCCCGTCGGTGAATCCTATCGTAATGCATTACAGTCCTACATTACGCTAAGAAACATTTAGCCTGCCTGACTTCTGCCTTTCCTGCAGACTCCCTGTATATTCAGGGAAATAATACGCCTGTTCTCCGCTACACAGCATGTACAGTTCCGGTTGAAAATCGTCATATAAGTCTTCAGAATAAGATTTGAAAGGCCATTTTGTGCGTTAAACACACGTAGCCGGACAATATTGCTATGAATACCCCGTTTTATGCTACAAATGCTTATTTTAATTATCTTTGCCGGAGCATTTTAACCAGAAGAGAGAATAAATACTAATGAGATATTTCGGACAGGGCTTGTTAATGTTATTAATAGCTCTTTTTATTTTTAGTGGTTGTCAGAAAGCTGACAACATCGGACTGGATATAGATCCGCAGGATTCCATACAGGGAAAGCTGATCGTCGATTTTAATGTAAATACGGTAACAGTAAGGGATGATAGTTTAAATACATCAAACATAGGGCAGTATCCTCTCGGTTCACTTAACGACCCATTGCTGGGAACTACTGAATCATCAATTGCGATGCAGCTGAACTTACCGTCAACCGGGTTTACTTTCGGAGAAGATGCGGCTCTTGATTCAGTCGTATTGATTATGCCGTATGGCAATGACTTTTATGGAGACTCTACTTCCACAACATTCAACGTGAGTATCCACGAGCTTAATGAAAAGTTCGGACAGAGCTATGCAAGTAATAAAACCTGGAATTATGGGTCTGAATCACTGGGAACCAGGGAGGGAACACGCTTTGCATGGCGTGACAGCATCAGGATCACCCAGCAGGTAAAAGGGGGACCGGATACCCTGGTGAAAGTACCACCACAATTAAGGATCCGCTTAGGAGATACCTTTAAGCAAAGACTAAAAACAGCCACCGCAGCAAACTTTGCCAGCAGCAGTGCATTTACCAATTTCCTCAAAGGTTTTTACCTGAAAGCATCTAAACAGAATTCTCAGATCGGGGGGATTGGGTTCTTCAACCTGGGGGCTTCGGATGTGACAAGTCGTATGGACGTATATTACAGCAACAAGAACTCCTCAGGAGGCAGGGATACTTTAACCGCTTCCTTTAACTTAGCAGGCGCCGCACCAGCCATAAAACATGATTACACAGGAACTCCTGTAGAAGAACAGCTTGAAGATCCTTCAAAATCATACAGCACAGTTTATGTTCAGCCGATGGGAGGTTTAAAAACGAAGATAACGTTTCCTGATCTCAAAAAACTGAAAGAATTGGGAACCCTGGCCATAAACAAAGCAGAGCTGGTTGTGAACGTAGAAGATGGAACAACTAATCCTCTTGAGCCTTCACAGGCCTTAACGATATATCAAACAGATATTGCCGGACAGAGACAGGTGCTCCCTGACCAATTTTCTTATTGGGGAGGATCTCTTTACGATAGTGATAAAAAGAGATACATCTTTAATGTCAGTACCTATGTCCAGAGGATCCTCTCCGGACAGACAGAACAATACCCGATTTATATTATCCCGGCGAACCTCAGGTTCATTTCTCAGCAATCACAAAACATTTCTCCAATAGCCAATACCGCTGAAAGATCGGTTCTTTCCGGAAAAGGAACTCCCGATCATTCCGGCAGAATCAAGCTTAATATTTATTATAACAAGCTTCGGAACTAAAAGAACATCCCGTAAAGGGCAAAAAGCAGCAAGATGAATGCAACAAAACGCAGCATTCATCTTGCTGCTTTTTGTTTAAATTAGCCCCATTAATCATATCATAATATGTGTGGAATTGTTGGATACATTGGCTACCGTGATGCATGGCCAGTGATCATAAAAGGTCTTCGTCGTCTTGAATATCGCGGCTATGACAGTGCAGGCGTCGCATTGCTCGACGGCAGCCTCAAAACATATAAAAAAACAGGAAAAGTAAGCGAACTGGAAGGGTTTGCTGAAGGCAAAGATAAGACAGGCACCATTGGAATGGGGCATACCCGCTGGGCTACGCACGGAGAACCGTCTGACAGAAACTCCCATCCCCACCAGTCCGGAGATGGAAGGCTTTCTATCATTCACAATGGCATCATTGAAAACTATGCGACCCTAAAAGAAGCCTTAATAGCAAGAGGCCATGTATTTAAAAGCGAAACTGACACAGAAGTTCTGATACACCTGATTGAAGCTATTCAGAAAGCCGATAACCTCGATCTGTCAGAAGCTGTACGGGTAGCTTTAGCAAAAGTTATCGGAGCCTATGCGATAGTAGTGATGAGCCAGGATGAACCAGACCTTCTCATTGCAGCCCGGAAAGGCAGTCCTATGGTAATTGGAGTCGGTGAGAATGAGTATTTCATCGCATCTGATGCATCGCCTATTGTGGAATACACAAAGAACGTGATTTATCTGAAAGACAACCAGATAGCCGCAATCAAAAGAGATGAACTCGTTGTAAAAAGCATCGACAATATCATTCAAACCCCATCTATTCACGAGCTCTCTTTAAAACTGGAGATGCTTGAAAAAGGTGGTTTTGATCACTTCATGCTGAAAGAGATCTACGAGCAGCCCCGGTCAATAAAGGATTGTATGAGAGGCAGGATCTATGCGAATGAAGGAAAGGTCCAGCTGGGGGGCATCAAAGACTACACGGAGAAACTTAAGAACGCCGACAGGATTATTATCATTGCCTGCGGTACCTCCTGGCATGCCGGCCTGGTAGGGGAATATCTTATTGAAGAATACGCAAGAGTCCCCGTAGAGGTGGAATACGCTTCGGAATTCCGCTACCGGAACCCCATCATCTCTGAAAAAGATATTGTCATTGCAATATCCCAGTCCGGAGAAACGGCTGATACTATGGCGGCAATTGAACTGGCGAAAGAGAAAGGTGCTACAATCTTTGGGATTTGCAACGTGGTGGGTTCTTCTATTCCCCGTATTACACATGCAGGAGTA
This sequence comes from Pararcticibacter sp., assembly GCA_052039655.1. GTDB lineage: Bacteria > Bacteroidota > Bacteroidia > Sphingobacteriales > Sphingobacteriaceae > Arcticibacter. The sequence continues at coordinate 6,343 of JBQGEO010000284.1, read as the reverse complement.
TACACACACGCGGGCCCCGAAATTGGAGTAGCCTCTACCAAGGCTTTTACTGCCCAGGTAAGCGTCTTAACACTTATGGCTCTCTACATAGCCCAGCAAAGGGGAACAATTAATCAGGCTGAAATGGTAAATATGCTTACAGAGCTTGATGAAATTCCTTCGCTAGTGGAAAAATGCCTTAAATCAGATGAAAAGATCAGAGTCATATCCGAAAAACTGAAAGACTCTACAAACTGTCTTTTCCTGGGAAGAGGGAGTGGATTTCCTGTGGCCCTGGAAGGAGCTCTGAAACTGAAGGAAATTTCATATATCCATGCAGAAGGATATCCTGCTGCTGAAATGAAGCATGGTCCTATTGCTCTGATAGATGAAGATATGCCGGTCATATTCATCGCGACTAAAAACTCGTCGTATGAAAAGGTGATCAGTAACATTCAGGAGGTAAAGGCTCGGAAAGGTAAAGTAATTGCCATTGTTACGGAAGGAGATAAAGAAGTCAAAAAGATGGCTGATTATATCATTGAGATCCCCGACACAAACGAGGCATACCTCCCTTTACTCGCCACAATTCCATTGCAACTGCTCGCTTACCATATAGCTGTTATGCGGGGCTGTAATGTCGACCAGCCAAGAAATCTTGCAAAATCGGTGACTGTAGAATAACTGCGCTCTACTATCATCCGCTTCATAGAAAAAAGAGGCTTTCCGTCAGGATAAGCCTCTTTTTGTTTTAGTAATTAAACCCCAAATTATGCAACATAAACATAACGTCTTTATTAGCTGCCAGCTATAGGCAATCAGCTGTTAGCTCCTTTATCAAGCCAGTCATTTTCAATACCCCATCTTGTAATTCCTGAAAGCATAACAGGAATCATGATAATTATCTTTCGGGTAACGCTGCAAATATCTTCACAAACACAACATAAAAAAAATCAATATTTTCTATCTTTGCATAGATAATTACTATGACACTGGTTCAACTTGAATATATTGTTGCTGTAGATACCTACAGAAGCTTCGTTACGGCGGCAGAAAAATGCTTTGTTACCCAACCAACACTGAGTATGCAAATACAGAAACTGGAAGACACCCTTGGTGTAAAGCTATTCGACAGAAGCAGGCAGCCTGTGGTACCAACGGAAATAGGCCAGTCGGTAATCGATCAGGCAAGGGTAATCCTTGCCGAATCAGACAAGCTGCAGGAAATCATAAGTATCCATAAAAAGGAACTCGCGGGGGAGTTAAAAGTTGGGGTGATTCCTACAATCGCCCCCTATCTTCTTCCGAAGATCATCATGAGCTTCACTGCTAAATACCAGAAAGTTCAGTTGCACATCTGGGAATACACGACAGAACAGATTGTGCAGAAACTGAAAACTGGATTGCTTGACTGCGGCATTCTCTCCACCCCCCTTGAGGATAAGAGTCTCTCTGAACTTCCTTTGTTTTATGAAGATTTCGTTGTGTATGCTTCCTCCGCCAGCAATCTGCTGAGAAAAGAAAATGTAAAGACAAAAGATATTAACATAGATGAACTCTGGCTGCTCAACGAAGGTCACTGTATGAGAAATCAGGTATTGAATATCTGTGCACAAAAAAGTCTTAATAAAACAAGGTTGTTTGAATATAACACCGGAAGCGTGGAGACCCTGAAAAGAATGGTCGATCTGAATACCGGGCTCACTATTTTACCCGAATTAAGCCTCAGCGATTTCTCTGAAGATCAGATGAAAAGAATAAGAAGGTTCAGCAGCCCGGTGCCTGTACGCGAAATCAGTATAGTCACTCACCGGAACTTCCTCAAACGCGGGATCATATCCGCTCTTGAAAGAGAAATCCTCGATTCCATTCCCCAGCACATGCACCAGAAGAACAAGAAGGCAGTTATGGAGACTTTCGTAAACTAAAAAAGAGGCTGTATCTTCAGACACAGCCTCTTCATTAAACTAAAAACTCTAACTTATTTTTTAAACCGCTCAGCGACTTTATTCCAGTCAACTGCATTCCAGAAAGCAGCAATATAGTCAGGACGCTTATTCTGATATTTCAGGTAATAAGCATGCTCCCACACGTCCATTCCTAAAATCGGAGTTCCCTTTACATCTGCAACATCCATTAAAGGATTATCCTGGTTAGGAGTTGATGAAACCTGCAGCTTTCCGTCAGCGGCAACCGACAGCCAGGCCCAGCCTGACCCAAAACGGGTAGCCCCTGCTTCGCTGAATTTCTTTTTAAATTCTTCGAAAGAACCGAAAGCCTCAGTAATAGCGTCAGCCAGCTCTCCAGTAGGTTCGCCGCCTGCATTCGGACCTAATACTGTCCAGAACAAACTGTGATTGTAGTGACCACCGCCATTGTTACGTACAGCAGCAGGATAACTGGAAATATTCGCCAGGATTTCTTCCAGCGACTTATTCTCAGCTTCTGTACCAGCAATCGCTTTGTTCAGATTGTCAACATAAGCCTGGTGATGCTTTCCATGGTGAATCTCCATAGTAGCCTTATCAATGTGTGGTTCTAACGCGTCTGATGCGTATGGTAACGCAGGAAGTTCAAAAGCCATAATTAAATTATTTTAAGGTTAAACATTAAGCCGGTACAAAGATAACCTCTGCATATTTCTTTTGTTCAGCAGGATGTCAAGTTTTATTTCTTTTCTTTATAAAAAATTCCTTTATCAGAGAAGCACAATCATTTTCCATAATTCCGCTTACAATTTCGGTCCTCGGATGGGTGATCTGCTGGTTGATCCTGCTGAACCCGCGCTTCAGATCGTGGGCTCCAAATACAATGCGGCTTATCTGAGTCCAATAAGACGCTCCGGCACACATAATACAGGGTTCGATAGTGACATATAAAGTACAATCCTTCAGGTATTTTCCCCCCATGAAGTTGGCAGCAGCAGTAAAGGCCTGCATTTCTGCATGGGCAGTCACATCATTAAGCCGTTCGGTTAGGTTATGGCCTCTCCCGATGATCCGTCCTTTGCACACCACAATAGCGCCGATCGGCACTTCATCATAATCAAGCGCAAGCCTCGCCTCCTTTATCGCTTCATTCATATAAAACTCATCCGGCGCAATCGTTGGCTCATCTGTAAAACTGAAATAACGCATCTCCCTATATTAATTTTGCTCCGTTTGGTACGGGTCTCTCTACCGCAGCCAGCACGATATCTCCATTCCCGTCAGCAACTCCTGTTACAAGGAATTCAGACATAAAGTTCGCAATCTGCTTAACAGGAAAATTAAGAACACCTATAATTTGTTTTCCTGTAAGATCTTCTTTACTGTAATGTTTAGTGATCTGAGCACTGCTCCATTTAACCCCAAACTCACCGAAGTCAACTTTCACTTTAAATGCAGGCTTTCGCGCCTCCGGGAAATCAAGCACTTCAATAATTGTACCCGCATGAAGCGCAACCTTTTCAAAATCTGCCCAGGTAATCTGTTCCATACAACAAATTAAACTAAAAATCGGCGAAAGCTGGTATCAACCTCACTCAACAGCCCATAAATGATAATACTATGAACTATGCCGGGGGAAGAGTATTTTTGCCGGATGCCGGAAGTACGACTAAAAAAAGGAAAAGAGAAAGCTGTAAAGCAGTTACATCCATGGATTTTCTCTGGAGCAATAGAGTTTGTTAAAGGAAAGCCTGATAATGGAGACATTGTCACAGTGACAGACCATTCCGGGGATTTTCTTGCAACAGGCTTCTTTAACAGCAACTCACGTGTTGCCGTACGTGTGCTCGAATGGGAACAGGAGATTTCTGTCGACGAAGAATGGTGGAGAAACAAAGTGCGTAAGTCAGTCTTGTCCCGCGAATCAATCCTTAAGTCTGACATAACCAGTGCATGCAGGCTCATATTCAGCGAGGCCGATTTCCTTCCGGGATTGATAGCCGACAAATACGCTGATTATATTTCAGTACAGGTTCTTACTTCAGGCATTGAAAAGGTAAAAGGCGTTATACTTGACGAACTCAAATCATTACTGAACCCGGCCGGGATATTCGACAGAAGCGATGCGTCTGCACGTGCTCATGAGGGGATGGATGCATCTTTTGGAATTTTATACGGCCAGGAACCTCCGCAATATGTTGAAGTCAGGGAAAACGGTATTAAGTATCTTATAAATATCGCCGAAGGGCAAAAATCAGGTTTCTTTTGCGACCAGCGCGACAACAGGAGGATTGTCGCCGAACACGCCCCGGGAAAAAGAGTACTGGATTGTTTCTCTTATTCGGGCGGATTTTCATTGAACGCTTTAAAGCATGGCGCAGCCGAGGTGATCAGCGTGGACAGTTCACCGCTTGCAATTGAAACACTCAACAGAAATGTCAATCTCAACGGGTTCGGAGCATTAAAACACCATGCAATACAGTCCGACGTAAATAAGCAACTACGTGCTTTCAGGGAGCAAAACGAGCTTTTTGATATAATCGTGCTCGATCCTCCCAAATATGCTCCTTCCCGTTCTGCTCTGGATAAAGCCTCCCGTGCATATAAAGATCTTAACAGGATAGGCATGTCACTGTTGAAAAGCGGAGGCTTACTGGCAACATTTTCATGTTCAGGAGCTGTCGACATCAGTCATTTCAAACAAATACTCGCCTGGGCGGCCCTCGATGCGGGAAAAGACGTCCAGGTTATCTGCCAGTTCTGTCAGCCGGAAGATCATCCCGTAAGGGCTTCTTTCCCTGAAGGCGAATACCTGAAAGGTCTTCTGTGCCGGATCCTTTAAGTGATTTAAAATTTTTAACGATTGATGTTTAAAACAGAATTTTGAGGACAGAAAGCTTATTAAAAGCTGCAAGAAGCCGGAATAAGTCTTATTAAATAGAAAAACCTTCCGTTGAGCGGAAGGTTTTCTAATCATTAATTTAAAAAGAACGTATACTTAGGGAAGCTAAGTCAAAGAAAAAAAATAGTCCTGTCGCCTCTCCTGCCTGTCCTCACTTTTCAGATATCCGGGCTCTGTTTACTGCCTCGACATCCGTATATCTTCAGACCATTCTACTATTTAGACGGAATTCTTTTACAAATGTTACAAATAATTTAAACAAAACTAATTATTTAAGCGTTTTGGCGTGTTAAATAATGTTAAGATATTTATTAACAAAACTAACAGCATTATTAAACCTCGTCGTATTATCCCCCTGAATAACGGCATATCTGGCATTTAAAGCATGCAGTTCCTTATGCCAGATGTCCATGAAATACTCCCGTAAATGTGGAAAATCTCTTAAAGGATCGTCCTCCCATGGAAGATCAGTATCCATTAAAAGATATAAATCGTAAGGATGCCGGGGGAGTTCCTCCAGAACTTCGTCAGGAGATTTTCCGAAAGTGAAGTCACACCAGATCTTAACAGTAAGAAAGGTTGTATCGCATATCAGGATCTTATTAGCTTTCTTTATCAGCCTGCCTTCAAGCTCCAGCTGCCCGTTGAACATATTGATCTCGTCCTGCCAGGAACATGGCTCCTTCAGTTTGCTGCAATATTCACGGGCGTATTCGGGAACCCATACAGTATTATAATGGTCAGCTAGTTGCTGCGATATAGTTGACTTTCCGGTTGATTCCGGACCAACTATCGCGATTTTTTTTATTTGTTCTCCAATCTCCATGTGCGTCGCCAGTCTATAAAACCAATTGTTGCCAGTACCAGGAATAGTGAATATAAAACTGCAGTAAGGGCCAGCTCTTTATAAAGATATAATGGCACATAACATGCATCTACAATAATCCACAGTATCCAGTTCTGAAGTACCTTACGCGTCATTAAAAACTGCGCTACAAAACTGGTAGCAGTACAGGCTCCATCTATATAAGGAACATCGCTGTTAGTATACCGGTCAAGAAACGCTCCTAAGACAACAGAAAGTATGGCTACGGCGATAATTACAGCAAAATAACTGCCGCCGCTGAGCGAAGCGACAGGCTTCTCGTGCTGCTCTTTTCTCTTCAGCCAATAGTACCAACCGTAAACAGCTGTACCCAGGAAATATATCTGAAGCACCGCATCTCCGTAGAGCTTATAATCATAAAATAATACGGCATAAGCAACCACACTTATTATGGACACCGGCCAGTTTAGAATATGTTGCTTAGCAGCCAGATAAACGCAAAGAAATCCCGTTATAGTGCCAAGCCATTCAAGGAACGATGTCTGAACCAACTGATTCCAGAACAGCTGTATGAAAGAATTACCACCATCGACCACGATGCAAAAGTATAAAAAGCGGCCCTCCTTTCAAGAAAAAAGCTTAAATGAAAAAAAATGACGGACGGGAAGTTCGCCCCCTCATCTACGAGGAACAGATTGTTCCTTTTTG
>JBQGEO010000283.1:0-8005 GCA_052039655.1 Pararcticibacter sp. | reverse complement strand
CTATCCTAGTTTTACATCTCCGCAGAAATGTACCTCAATACCCAGCTCCGCCAATGCTGCTGCCTTAATACGGCAAGCTTTATAAGCACTTTCCTTATCCGGAGTGTAAACAACCTGGATGTGATTTGCTTTGTGACGAGCCATCATCTGATCCCTGCTCACACCATCAAGTACAGCGTGCATGATAGGCCACTGCGGGTTAGTTTCGTTAAAGCGGCGTTGGGTTTCTTCTGCAGGAAGGTACACACACTCTCCTACCCCAAGATCACAATGCAGTTTATTATCCATTACAAACACACGGCTCCACACAATCGGTCCGGGCTTGCTGACACCTTTAAGTGTACCTCCGCCGAAGGGGAAAAACATAGGTGGCTGCCTTAAGCTTTCTGCTCCTTTGTAGCCGTCAATGAAATGAGATGCCGGCGCGGCTCCTGAAATCAGGAATACCCATACAAAGTCATCTACTCCTTCGCCCTTGAAATGCTCTCCCCAGCGAAGATCATGAAGGGTATTGTCGCCGTCGAGGCCAAGTTCTTTCCAGAGTTTGTAGGTAACATATCCGTCTATTCCGGCGCATTCGTCTACTTCATTGAAGTGAGGTAATGCTTCTCCGGCGAATAATTCTTCTCCGGATTCGCTGTACACCGGAGGACGGTCTGTATTGTTCAGCAAACCTTCGGTCAAGTCACTTGCGACTGTCAGGTCTTTTAAGCCCTGCTGATATTGAATACCTATTGTTTCGCAACCGAATGTGTCGGCTATGCGAACAGAAGCAATGTACATTTTGCATTGCTCCAGGGTTTGTTCTCTTGTTAATTCGTTTTTGGGATCAGTTCCCCAGTTGAAAGACATTCCTTTTTCGAGCATCCAGTTTAAAACAGCTTCTGCATCTGCATCGCTTACCTTTAACATGGCTGCATATAATGCTGACTGGCTTAGTCTTTCCTTAAAAATTCCGGTTGCATGAAGAAGGTCATCAGGAACAATCGCGTTATACATCCCCATACATCCTTCATCAAAAACGCCCATGATCGATTTTCTGTCCCTTAGCTTCTTTGCAAAGGTACGTCCTGTAAGTTCATCCTGCACTGGAATTTTCACCAGACCGAAATCTTTTACATGGCTCTGATCATGTCTGATATTTCCCGTCGTTAACCACTCGCTTAATCCCTCTTCAAAAAACTGATCGTCGAAGTTTACACTCCAGAGAGTACTGTACTTTACGCCGGCCTTTGTTAAAGAACCGTTCAGGTTTAACATACCTACCAATCCAGGCCACATCCCGCTCCAGTTTGCCAGTGTGAGGATAGGTCCTTTATGCGTAGTTAATCCTGCAAGTACATGATGAGAGTATTGCCATACGCTCTCTGCAACGATGATGGGCTGCTCAGGATCGATATTCCTGAAAACTTCCATTCCCATCTTCTGGGAATCAATAAATCCATGCTTCTTTTCGGGATCGTAAGCGTGAGCACGTTTAACGGTCCACCCCTGTTTTGCAACGGCTGCTGTCAGCGCCTGTTCCATAGCTTCCTGTGTTGCCCAGCAATCCAAATTAGCTGAGAGACGGAGATCACCACTTGCTACCAGTAAAACCTCTTTAGATTCTTCTTTCAACATTGTACAATAATTTGAAAAAATAGTCCGGAAACACAACCTGTGAACTACAAAATACCAGAACGACTGAACGTTTTGTTATTTCCGTTTATCTGGTTTAATAACCGGATATCGTTAAGTTTATAACTTCCCTTTCGCTTTTTAATTAAGGAATGAAACCACACAAATATGCATCTCCCCGTAATACTATTGTTGCATATTGTTATCCTATTTCTGTACAATCTTACCATCCAGATTTACTACCTTTGTAAGGTTGTTACATCCGTACAAATAATGAGAGAGATTAGTAGAAAGCATGAAGCCTTTATTTCATAAAGTTCCCGTTAAACTCCAGAATTCGTTCAGCGCAAGGCACGATGTGGCACCCAATTTCGGTACGGTCTGGCACTATCACCCTGAACTGGAAATTCAGTATGTAATTAAAGGTGAGGGAGTCCGTTTTATAGGTGATAATATCAATAATTTCTCCTCCGGAGAGTTGATCCTCCTCGGAGAAAACCTTCCGCATACATGGAGGTGTAATGAAGCTTATTTTCAGTCTAATCCCGAACTCGAAGTGGAAGCGATCGTCGTTCAGTTCCTGCCTGACTGCCTGGGAAAAGACTTTCTTAATCTTCCGGAGGCATACCTTATTCCCAAATTGTTTGAAAAAGCAAAACAGGGAATGGTTATCCAGGGAAAAACAAGAAAGAAGATGAGTGAGCTACTCCTTTCAGCAGTCAACGCGACCAATCTCGACCGCGTGATCATCCTCCTGTCTATTTTGAAGACCCTGGCGGAAACAACAGAATACACCACTATCACGACAAGTCAGCATACGTTCACTTCTTCCACGGAATCTGATAATATCAGGCTCAATAAGGTATATAATTATACCCTTTCAAACTATAAAAAGGAGATCAGCCTGGAGGAAATCTCCTCCCTGAGCAACCTGAGTGTTACTTCGTTCTGCCGGTATTTCAAGCTGATGACCAAGAAAACATACTATGATTTTCTTATCGAGATCCGCATCAGTCACGCCTGCCGGGCACTTATTGAAGATAAGTTGCCCACTGAAGTGATTTGCTTTGAATGCGGCTTCAATAATGTTTCCAACTTCTACCGGCATTTTAAAAAGGTGACAGGAATGACACCACTGGATTACAAGAGAAAATATCTGAATAAACCGTAGTTTAGTTATGGGTTAGGAGTTATGCATTATGAGTTATGGGTTATGGGTTATTTAAATGATCACTCATAATTCATAACCCATAACTCATAACTAACTACGCTCATAACTCATCACTAACTACCTCAGCTGATTGCCAGCTTAATATCCAGCTCCTGCTGAAGATTTGTATAGTTTTGGAACAGTGTTTCGATTTCGCGGGTAATGGAATTGGTGAACTCGCCTACTTTCCTGCGGGTGAATGTTGAAATATTCAGTCCGCGTTTCTGCAGAAAATATTTGGATACAACGGGATACACATTGTGCATGACGTCCATGTTATCAATGAGGAATTGCTGAACCTTTTGAACTTCTTCCTGGAGGGAAGCGTCATTATAGTGATCACACAACCAAACGATGAGCTCAGGGAAATAATTACCCTGGATACAGGAGAGACCTTTTGATCCTGCCTTAAGAGAGTCAACAGCATGTACCATGTAGGCATCGTACAGTCCAAATTCAGGATATGATTCTGTTGCAGCTAGTTTGGCTTTTATCTGTTCAATATCAAGACATGTATCTTTATGGTAGATCACCCGGCCTGTATCTACAAAAGACTTCAGTTGTTCTGCCGACAGAAGTCTCTTGTAAGGTACCGGACATTCATAAAATCCAAGCGGGATACCCGGAGTGAGATGAAGCAATTCAAATACACGTTCGTTGAATACGGCATCACTTTCCTGTTCCCCGGCAAGAAGGCTGCTGATCATGATTACCGCTTGTGTACCGGTATCGTGTACCTGCTTTACAAAGTCAGCCTGCTTTGATATCTCTCCGCCAAAGGTTCCTGTTGCTACAACCGGCACCTTCCCGTCTACTACTTTAATGACATGTTTTATAGCGTCCAGCCTTTCCTTGTCTGTCAGTTCGAACATCTCGCTCGACAGACAATTGGCAAATAACCCGGAGGCTCCGGCTTCAAGGTATATTTCTGTAAGTTCTGTTAAAATGTTATAGTCAATTTCTCCATTGTCTTTAAACGGAGTGAGCATCACCGGAATAAATCCCTTCTTCTTTTTGTCCATCGTTATATATGTCAGTTTATATTCTTTCCCTCTGGGTTCCGGTAATGTGAGCTATCAGCAATTGGCAGTGAGCTATCAGTTTAAGAGAGCCGCATTAAACTTTCAACTCTCTGCTTTAAACTTTCTACTCCTAACTTTCTACTTTTAACTCTTAACTTTCTACTTTCAACTCTTAACTATAGACTCCATTCTCCTCTCCCCGCTTCCCGAACTTCGTTAACAGGATACCGGCAAGAAAAATCACCAGTGTTCCGATCACAATGATCATATTTATATGAAGCGGGTTTCTGAGATAAGCATATTCATCAGGAAGATTACCGGAAAGTGTCATCCAAATGATTACCAGGATACCAATAATAGTGGCTATTAAGGCCTCGTGATTACGTGTCTGCCTGCTGATCATACCCAGCAGGAATAAGCCCAGCATTCCGGCTGCAAATATTCCAGAAAGCTGCCACCAGATATCCAGCACGCTCTTTACTCCGATCATCGCGATCCCGGTTCCCATACCCAGCAGACCAAATACCACTGTTGCTATATGCAGCAGCTTCAGGGTCTGCTTTTCATTAATATCATTTTTAAAGTATCTTTTATAAATATCCACGGAGAACACTGTCGCAGATGCATTCATTCCAGAACTGATGGTACTCATAGCGGCCGAAAGGATCGCTGAAACGATCAGACCTACCAGTCCTGCGGGAATCTTCGTCACCATAAAATGAGGCATCACTTTATCGCCGTAATCAGCAGGCTGAAGTGTTGATGCAAGCTGGGCTATCTGATCCTTACTTGCAGATAAAGGCAATCGCTCTGCTGCCACCTGCAGCCGGATACCTTCTATCAATTCAGGGTGAACCTGGTAATAAGCAAAAAGACAAGTTCCGATGATGAAAAACAGCAGCGAAGCCGGCACGTACATCCATACACAAAGCCACACGGATTTGGACGCTTCCTCAGACGACTTAGCAGTATGATAACGCTGCACATAATTCTGGTCCATCCCAAAATTATTGAGGTTAATAAAGAACCCGTACAACAGGATCACCCAAAAAGAGGAAATAGTTAAATCAGGAGCGAAGCTGCCGAGACTGAACTTATCGTTCTGCTGGCCAATTTCCATGATCTTTGAAACTCCCCCGGGCATCCCCTGGATGATCAGGTACAGGATCAGTACAGCTCCCAGAGTTTTGACAATTCCTTGTACCACCTCTGTCCAGATCACTGCTTCTATTCCCCCCATTACTGTATAAATAATGATGCAAATGCCCATTACCAGCATGATGGACGACATAGAATACCCCGTTAATGCCTGAAGGCTCAATGCGATACCAAAGAATACGGATCCCATCCGGGCTAACTGCGTCAGCAGGAAGCAAACCACGGCATAGGTTCTGGCCCAGGGACCAAAGCGGTGCTCGAAATGGGTGTAAGCCGATATCTCGCCCGTACTCCTGTAAAAGGGCACAAAGTACTTGGATGCTACCCACGCCGCCAAAGGCATGGAGATACTAAAAACAAACGAATTCCAGTTAGATCCAAACGCTTTACCAGGCACACCCAGGAAGGTATTGCTGCTCAGGAAAGTCGCATAGATCGATATCCCGATAGCCCAACCCGGAATCAGTCCGGAAGCTTTTGTAAACTGTTCTGCATTCTTATTTTTCCTTGAAAAATAAACGCCAACGAGGATCATCCCCAGAAGATAAATTGCTATAACAGCAAGATCGAAAATTGGAAGGCTCTTCATATTATTTGTCAAATAAATCAGATTTATTTGATGCGTTCAAATTCGTTAGTTTTAACAGTTATAGCAGCGATCATTTAATACAAAACTACTTTTGGCGAACGCACCAATCATATATCATTTTTTCAAGCTCTTATAGGATATTAGCATGAAGCAGGAAGCTTTTAGCCATCAGCAGTCAGCTATCAGCCTCCAGGAACCAGACGTCAGAATAAAGCTACGGGAGCTTACTATGAATGCTAACCGCCACAACTCATAACTCATAAGTCATAACTCATAACTTTATAACTTTACTGCACATCGAGGCCGGAAATCCCCAGTCCCTCCGCATTCACAGAGATGAGGCGAACCTTATAGGTACCAGCATTGATCATGGAGCCACTGGAAGTAGGATAATAGTTCCACTTTCCTGTTTTGCTGGGCGCCAGTTCAACCATTTCCTCTTTCATTAGTGTACCGTCAGCAGCAAGCAGCTGAAGTTTTGCACTGAGATTATGGGTGAATGTATTGGCATACTTGATGGTGAATGAATAGGTGTCGGCAACGCCGACAGATATTGTCCACTCTAAGGTATCACCGGATGGCTTTTTGAATACCACCGCGTCTTTTTCATTAACAGTTGCCTTTTCAATTCCGGCAGTCAGTGCCGCCTGTGGTGCTTTATAGCCTTTGACCGGTTTAAGATCGTAGGCAGGCGCAAGCGTGGTAGCCGGCAAAACTGTAACTGTGTACATCGGCGAAGCGGGGTTATTGGCTTCCAGTTTTACTGTCTGCCCTGTCTCGACCCTCTTCCTGTATACTTTAAATTTATTTCCCCTGTTATCTTCTATGACAGTCTTTGTATCATCATAGCCCTGCATCCAGGATAGCAAGCGGGCCTTTTCATCCAATCCTACAAATACATCAGATTGCGCGTTGACAGTGAATTCCAGTCCCGACAGTTTTCCGGATGTTCTGATCCATTCAGCACCGTAAAGATTTGAAGGCAGAGATGAAAATAAAACGTCATCATCGCCATACAACTTATCTCCTGTGTTAAGCCAGGTCTGTACTGCGGCGACAGCCCCGGTACCGGAAGCTTTCAGACTTCCGATTAATAGCGGAGATGCCGCGGCTGGTTTTATGTCCCTTCTGATTGAAGCAACGGCAATCGCGGAAATTAAAGCTTGCCCTGAAGTCACCTTAGGGAAAGAGATGATCAGCTGACCGCCGGTTACCTTCACTTTCACCGATTTCTTCAAAGCTCCGTCATGCCCGGCTTCTTTCCAGATATCGAGGTTTTTGATAACGGTATTTCCGTTCACGGCAACATCAAACAGGCGCCAGCCCGAACAATCCATTCCCCCTCCGGTACCAAGCCATGGCTCCGTAAAATAAAGCTCTACCATGTATTCGCCGTCAGGAACCGGGAACTGATAGGATAGTTTATCCCTCCCATACCGGAAAGTCTGAAATAAAGGCCAATCCTGGGAGCCATTGATAGGATCATTCGTTTTTCTCTGGCTGGCAAAGAAAGAAGGCATTCCCGGATAATCGTCTGTCCATGATCTTGAGCCCCAGGTAGCGGCATCCGTCCTGCGACGGTCGGCATACCACATGTTGCCGTTCTGATCGGTATAATCAGGACCACCGCAGTTTACACGATACAGGTACTGATAACCTTTTTGAGGAACTGTCAGGGGCTTCGCTCCATCTAAAAATGCATGGAAGCCGGGAGCCTTGGGCAGGTGATTTAAAACGATATAATCTTTAGCAACTTCTTTTCCGTTTACATAGCCTACTGCATACAGCACATTATATTGTATATCGGCTTGATCCCATTGAAAATGTGTACCTACGCCATCTCGCTTCCTTCTCCCCAGCGAGCGATTCCGGACATCATTAAATAACTCTACTTCATCACAGTTTGAATAGATCGTAATACTGTCTTTCTTTCCCGGTTTTGTCCACCTGTCAGGCCAGGTATGTGAGGCGATGTAAACCATAGGCTCTTTATCCTTTGGTGCATAATTTGCCCTGAACATATAATACACATCAAGAGGCTCTTCCCATGGAGTTAAAAGCCCCTTATAGTTAACAGGGCCGATCCGGTCAATTTCTCTCAAACCTTCTCCCCCCTGTACCCTTCCCGGATTGTCGTGCGATGTAAAGAGCCAGAAATAATGGCCGCTGGTCTTATCCTTCACCGATTCGGCCAGTTTCACCTTCATTTCCATTAATTGAGTCATCCGGTCTTCACTGAAAACACCATTTTGATTGAACGGACCTTCGGTATGCAGATCTAATGTCCGCCAAGCTCCGTACTCTCCTATCAGGACCTGTCTTTGCACATCTTCTGCATATGTTGCGGGATTCCCTCCATAGGTGCCCGTCCAGTTTTGCGGAACATCCCAGTCCGTACCCGAACCTCCG